>JALGZR010000279.1:0-1528 GCA_025774805.1 bacterium | reverse complement strand
GCGACCCCTTCATGGTCGTGCCCGAGGGACTCCACCCCAGCGTGTCCCGCGACGGGACACTCGTCTCGATCCCCGGTGGTTCGTCGTCGGAGGTCCAGCTCGTGTCGGTCGGGTTGGACAACTCGATCGGGGAGACGATCGGCCAGCCGCAGGAGGGAATCTGGCGTCCGGCGCTTTCGCCGGACGGGTCGAAGATCGTCGTCACGGGCGAGGAGAACAACGAGCGTGACCTGTGGATTCACGACATCGGGCGATCGACCAAGACGCGGTTGACGTTCGCCGACGGGACCGAGGTCACGCCGAACTGGTCGCCCGACGGAACGCTGATCTACTTCTCTCATCCGGCGTTCAGCCCGGAGCCGAGGATCTGCGAGGTCGCGGCCGATGGCAGCGACGAACCCCGAGAGCTGACTCCGGGAGGATTCCAGTCGATCTCCGGCGACGGCGAGTGGCTGGCCTTCGAACGAGAAGACGAAGAGACGGGTCTCGATCTCTGGATGCTGCCGCTCGGCGGCGGCGGCGAACCCGAGGTCTTCCTGGCCACGGACGCCCGGGAGGAGAACGTCCAGTTGTCTCCGGACGGAAGATGGCTCTCTTACGAGTCGAACGAGTCGGGCCGCGGCGAGGTCTACGTGAAGCCCTTTCCCTCGGGGTCCGGCAAGTGGCAGGTCTCCGTCAACGGCGGTGACTGGCAGCGGTGGAGTCCCGAAAGCGATCGCTTGTTCTTCGTCAACGAGAACAAGCTCCATCAGGTCGATGTGGAGACCGGGTCCGGCCTGCGGCTCTCGACTCCGAAGCAGGTCATCGACGGAAGCGAGCATCGGCTCTTGCTCGACCGGGGCTACGCGGTCGCCCCCGGAGGCGAGCGGATCATCGCGGTGCGAGAGGTCGAGAAGGAAGGCGGAGAAGAACCGTCGCCATCGGGAATCCTGGTCGTCCAGAACTGGCTGTCCGAGTTCTGAGAGAGACGTCGACGAGCTGACGACCGCGATGGAGGCCTCCGCTGCCCGGCGTTCCGCGCCCACGCGACCTTGGGACGGGCGCCCTCGCGCTCGGCCGCGGCGACCCCACTGCGGCTTCCCTCGCCAAAAAGAGGCCATCACCGCCGTTCATCATTGATTCACTGCCTGTTGATTTGATAGATATTGAAGTCTGGATCTTCAAATCGACACCGCGTGAACACGGGCCGCGAATGGGCTCCACGAAGAGAGGAAGACGGAATGGCTCGATCCAAACCCGAGACTCCATCGGAGGTTCCGGACGTCGACCACGTGGTCGACCTGTTCAAGGTTCTGGCCGACCCGATCCGGCTCCGGATCATGGGTCTTCTCGTCGATGAGGAGCGTTGCGGACAGGAGCTTGCGGAGACCCTCCGTCTGGCCCCCGGGACGGTCACTCACCACCTGCAGATGCTCCGGAGGCTCGGTCTGCTGACCGAGGAGCGGCGTCCGCCCTATACCTACGTCAAGCTCGACTACCCGAAACTGCGCCAAGCGATCCTTCCCTTCTTGAAGAAGGAGAGAGTGCA
>JALGZR010000053.1 GCA_025774805.1 bacterium | reverse complement strand
TGGAAGGATTGGTTTCGTCGCTGATTCCTTTCTACCAGATCTGGAGCGCTTTTCAACATCTATATTACAAAGTCATATGCAAAACTCCCCTCCTTATCCGTGGATCTGGGCTAAGACACTCCTGTATGCTCTATCTCCTATTCTGATGAGTAATCAAGGCAGGTCACCGAACCGAAATGGCACATCTGTAACGGCACGCGCGTTAAAAGGACAATCTGCCTCAGGGTGGCGTATGCCCTCGTTTCTTGCCAAGAGCGACAGATACTGGAGAAATAGTGTAATACCGATTCGGGCGGGACGGATGCCGGGCGGGCGTACGCCTTCTACGGCGGCCCCGCGGCCGTTGCGACGGCCGACAGTACGAGTGTCGTCAAGATACGGACTCGCACGCGAACACCTGCGGACGGCGACCGTTAGAATCTCACCTCAGTCGGTCCGCCGGGAAGTGAGCTCGTCCACCGTCTTGAGTAACTTGTCCGGCTCCACGGGCTTGTCGAGGAAGGCATCCGCCTTCCGATACTTGAATCGTGCAAGGAAGTTGCGGATACGAAGCTCGACCAGCGCACTGAGGCCTCCTCGGTCAGGCATCATCAGATCGAGCAGCACCACGTCCGGGATCTCTTCCCTCGCGAGTTCGAGTCCCTTGTTCACGTCGTGCGCCGTCCGGACGTTCCAGCCGTGGTCCGACAGCAGCGTAGCCAGGTAGGTCGCCACATCGGGTTCGTCGTCGATGATCAGGGCTCTGCGACTGCTCATTGATTTCTCCAAGCTCGCTCTTGAGCCAACACTATCACCTGGGGCTCCGGCAATCGAGGTCGTGGAACGCGAGGAGTCGTCATTCCCTCCCCACGGATGTTGCCAAAAATGGGATTCTCTGGCCACAAGATCCTACTTGTCTGATAAGAGAATTGGGACTAATTTGGAGCGGTAGGAAGACATCGGCATGATGCGAATTCTGACGCGTGCTCCTAACGCCCCGCGGATGATGCTGGAGGTCGCCCGGCACACGGACCAGGACGATCCGGTCGGCCTCACCATCGTCTCCAAGCGCACCGACATCTCCAAGGACTATCTCGAGCAGGTCGAGCTCTCGCTGCGCTCCGCGCGTCTGCTTCGCGGCGGGTCTCCGCGGACGGCACGAGCTGGCCGCTCCGACCGACGAGATCACCGTCGGCCGGATCTTCGAAGCCCTGATCGGCCCCTCCTGCCTGGTCGACTGCGTTGACGACCCGGCCTCCTGTCCCCGCGCTGACTACTGCGAGAGCCGGATGATCTCCCGAGTGATGAACGAGCAGATCGTCGAGGTCCTTCAGGGCAATACGCTCGCGAACCTGCTCGATGCGGACTGGGTCAGGGCTCACCGTGGCGGCGCCGCCCCCGCGGAGGGGGGGGCGTTTGCTGACAGTGTGGGGTCCCGATCGGGCCCGAGAGGAGACAGGGAATGGTCGAGCAGAGGATAGGCGAACGGATCGTTCGGCTGATACGGGGGGATCTCACCGCCCTGGATGTCGAGGCTTTCGTCTTCGACATCGACTCTGATATGAAGCTCGGCGCGGGCTTCGGCAGCGCGATCCAGCGCCGTGGCGGCATCGTGATCCAGCACGAGCTGGATGAGGTCGGTAGCTGCCCCACGGGCGAGGCGGTCGTCACCCAGGCGGGGATCCTCAAGGCGGCCTACATAATCCACGTCAACGGTCCAAAGTTCAGGGAAGAGGACGAGGAGGGGAAGCTCCGCAGCGTCACCGAGAACGCGTTGCGCCGTGCCGACGAGAAGGGCATCAAGCGTCTCGCCTTTCCCCCCATCGGCACGGGCCTTTACCAGGTGCCCATGGACCTCTGCGCTCGCGTGATGGTGGAGACCGTCACGAAACACCTCGAGAACCCCACGACGCTCGAGGAGGTTCTGTTCGTGACCATGGACGAGCGGGAGTACGAACCATTCAAGAAAGAGATCGAAGGGAGTGCGTGACGATGCCGCATGACGAACCAAGCGCTCTTCTGATGACTGTGGAGGTGATCCACTGGACCGCCCTGGTGGTGATGGGGGTCGTCTACGCCCTTCGAATTCGGTGGTTGTTCAGGTTCAAGGGAGCGAAGGACCGCTCCGCGCCGGGTCAACCCGAGCTTACCAACGCCCGGAAGGGTGGGATGTACTCGCTGGGCAACGTCGCCATGCCGTGGAGCATGGAGAGCACGAGGGCGGGCAAAGGGTTTGCGTTTTGGATCAGCTTTGTCGTCTTCCATCTCGGCGTCGTGTCGGGTATCGGATTGGCATTCGTCAGCACCATCGCCCCCGGCGCGCTGCAGATTCCAGTGGTCGCATGGATCGTAGGCGGAACGATCGCCGCCGCTTTTTTGGTCGCCATCTACCGTTTGCTGCGCCGGCTGTTCCGACCGGTGATGCGGCTGATCAGCTCTCCGGACGACTACTTCTCGCTGATCATGCTCACCGTATGGTTCGCCGTGGGCGTCGCGACGCAGGCCCACATCGCCGGCGCGTCGCGGTTTGCGAGCGAGAACTGGCTGGTGGCCTACCTGCTGCTGACCAGCTTTTTCTTGCTGTACGTCCCCTTCTCGAAGATTTCGCACTATTTGTACTACCCGTTTTCGCGGTGGTGGATCGGCAAGGCTCTGGGTCATAGGGGTAGCTTCCCCTACTCCAGGGCATGACGGAGGAGATCGTGGCCAAGGACACCCGGGACCGCAAAGTCCGGATGATGGAAGAGCAGCTTCAGAAGAAGCTGACCCGGCAGGTCGTCGCATCGCTGGTGGGCTGCGTCCACTGCGGAATGTGCAACGACTCGTGCCACTACGTCATGACACATCCCGACGACCCGACAATGACCCCCAGCTACAAGGCGGATCAGCTCCGCAAGATCTTCAAGCGCAATCACGACTGGACGGGACGAGTCTTCCCGTGGTGGGTCAAGGCCAACGGCCAGCTGACCGACGACGACCTCGACAAGCTCAAGGACATCGCGTTCGGAACGTGCACCAACTGTCGTCGATGTACTTTCAACTGCCCGATGGGTGTGGACACCGCGACGCTGAATCGCATCATGCGCGGTCTGCTCACCCACGTGGGGGTCATGCCCGAGGGCGTGCGGGTGGTCAGCAAGGATCAATGGGAAATCGGCAACCAGATGGGGGTCTTGAAAGAGGACTACATCGACACGCTGGAGTGGATGTCCGAGGAGCTGGAGGAAGACCTGGGCCACAATAAGGCTGCGATCCCGATCGACAAGAAGGGCGCCAAGATCGTCTACGTCATCAATCCACGCGAGGTGAAGTACGACCCGCGCACGATCATGAAGGCTGCGCTGATCTTCTACGCTGCGGGAGAGGACTGGACGATGACCAGCGACGGCTGGGACCAAACCAATTTCGGATTGTTCTCAGGTGACGACTTGCTCGGCGGCACCTGTGGGAAGCGGGTCTACGAATCCGCCGCGAACCTCGGGGCCGAGCGCGTGGTGATCTCGGAGTGCGGTCACGGATATCGTTCGACCCGGTGCGAGGCGGTCAACTGGTCGGGAGCCGACAACCCCTTCATCATGGAAAGCTCCGTCGTGACCATGTTGCGCTACATCAGGGAGGGCCGCATCATGGTCGACAAGTCGAAGAACTCCGGGCGATACACGTTCCACGACTCGTGCAACAACGCTCGCAGCTGCGGGCTCTTCGAGGAGCCTCGCGAGCTGATCAACGTGGTGACCAATGACTTCCAGGAGCTGGAGCACAATCGCCTGGAAGGCCTCTGCTGCACCGGCGGTGGGGGCGCGATGTCGATGTCCGAGTACACTCCCCGGCGACTCGCGTCGGGGAAGGTCAAGGCCGACGAGATCGCGGCCACCGGGGCCAAGTACATCGTCACGTCCTGCCACAACTGTGTCGATGGTCTGGGCGACCTGATCAAGCACTACAAAATCGATTGCGAGGTCAGGCAACTCGTCGACCTGGTGGCGGACGCTCTGGTTCTCGAGGAACCGGCCGTGGAAGAGGAGCCGGTTGAGGTCGCGGCCCCGGCCGAGGCCGTTCCTGCGGCCCCGGCCGCCGAGGAGGAAGAGATGCGAGAAGCGGCACTGCAGGGCCGCCGGATCCTGGTCGTCGACGACGAGGAAGACGTGAGGGTCTTCCTCACCACGATGCTCGAGGACGCGGGCGCTGAGGTGATAACGGCGTCGGACGGCGACGAAGCCATCGCCGTGGCGGCGCGCGAGAAGCCGGATCTCATCACGCTAGACCTTTCCATGCCCGGCAAGGACGGCATCGATGCCTTCTGCGAGCTTCGACGGACCGATGGACTCGAAGAGATCCCCGTCTGCATCGTCACCGGCCATCCGGAGTTCCGGAGCCTGATCTACGACCGGCCGGCCCGGCCACCCGAGGGCTACATGGACAAACCGGTGGACGAGGAACGACTGATCGCCAATATCCGACGTATCCTCGAGGTCGAGGAACGGCACCAAAAGGGTGGACTTGAAGTAGAGAAATAGGGCGGTCTCCAAGATGGCAGACGATCCGGTCAATTCCCCCGCTGACACCGGCAGATCGCCGGCCGCAGCCCCGTACCGGAAGTACTGGGAGGAAATGCCCTGCTATCTTTCCGTCCACGATCGTGACTTCCGCATCATCGAGGGCAACCGCAGGTTTCGGGCCGATTTCGGCGACTGCATCGGCGATTTTTGCTACCGCGTCTACAAGCAGCGTGAAGAGATATGCCCGAGCTGCCCCGTAGAGGCGACCTTCGCCGACGGTCAATCCCACAGCAGCGAGCAGACCCTGACCACTCGCGAGGGCGAGAGCCTGCCGGTGATGGTCCACACGACGCCGATCCGCGACGAAGGTGGCGAGGTCGAGGCCGTGATGGAGATGCACACCGACATCGGCGAGGTGAAACGGCTGGAGGGACTGCTTAGGGACAGCGAGAGGCGTTTAGCTACCTTGTTCGAGGAGGTCCCGTGCCACATCGCGGTGCACGGCCCCGACCTCGTCATCCAACACGCCAACCGGAAATTCCGCGAGGCGTTCGGACCCTCGGTGGGGCAGTACTGCTACCGTGTCTACAAGCATCGCGACGAACAGTGTCTCGTATGTCCTGCCGTACAGACCCTAAAGGACGGGGAAACACGGGAGCACGAGGAGGTCCTCATTACCGCCGACGGCGAGAAGATGAATGCGATCTGCACGACCTCACCGGTGCACAACGCCGAGGGCGAAATCGAGGCCGTGATCGAGATGGCCACGGACATCACCCAGATTCGCCAGTTACAATCCCAGCTCACCTCCATCGGCCTGCTGGTGGGATCGATCTCCCACGGCATCAAGGGCCTGCTCACCGGTCTCGACGGCGGGATCTACCTGGTAAACACCGGCTTCGCCAAGGACAAGCCGGATCGGGTCGAGGAAGGCTGGGCGATGGTCCAACGCAACGTGGGCCGGATTCGCAGCATGGTCCTCGACATTCTCTACTACGCGAAGGACCGCGAATTGACGTTGGCCGAGATCGAGGTAGGCCCGCTGATGGAGGAGGTCCGGGAGACCCTGGCCGGCAAGGCCGGCGACGGGGAGATCGCGTTGAAAGTCGAGGTCGCGCCGGATGTCGGTTCCTTTCAAGGAGACTCCAACGCGATCCGTGCGATGCTCGTCAACGTCCTGGAGAACTCGGTGGAGGCCTGCGGTGCGGTTAATAAGCGGCCAAAGCGGGAGGGGAAGGTCAGCGTCCGCGTCCTGCGCGAGGAGCCCTGGGTGGTGTTCGACATCCGTGACAACGGCATCGGCATGGACCGCGAAACTCAGGAGAAGATCTTCTCGCTGTTCTTCTCTTCGAAGGGCATCAAGGGCACCGGGCTCGGTTTGTTCATCGCGAACAAGATCGTGGACAAGCACGGGGGCGACATCGAGGTGGAATCGGAACCGGGGCGAGGGAGCCGGTTCGTGATCCGGCTCCCGGTGGATGCCCGGCCGAGCACCAAGCCAAGGGTGTGATGGATGAAGGGCAAGAAGGTCCTTGTTGTGGACGACGACCCGGACGTCGTGACGTACCTGTCGTCGTTCCTGGAGGACAACGGCTATGAGGTGGCCGCGGCGAACGACTCGGCCAGCGCTCGTGAGGCCGTCGCCCGGTCACGCCCCGATGCCGTGCTGCTCGATGTGCTGATGCCGGGACGCTCCGGTCTCGACCTGCTGGTCGGCCTCCGCAGCGACCCACGGTGGAGCGACATCCCACTGGTGGTGATCACCGGGAACGACAAGATCCTCGAGGACGACTGCCAATCCTATCTGGGTTCCCATCACGGCGTGCGGGGCCCCGACGGCGTGCTGGGCAAACCGGTAGACCAAAAGACGTTGCTCTCCGTGCTGAAGGTCCTGTTTGCCGGGTCCGCGCCGAGCGACTGACCTGCCCAGGGTCATCGTGCCATTCCCACGATACTGACGTCCAACAGGTAGTCCCTGCGTACCAGTCCTAACCAGGGCGGAGGGAGAAGGCTCTACCGGCAGCCCATTCATGTCATTGCCGGATCTGCTTGTTCACCACTGCCCAGGGGCGGGGCGGAGGGTCCACCGCTCCAGCTCGCCGCTGGTCTGACTTTGGGAGTGGCACAACATGTTCTGGACAGGTCATGCTCAACCACAGGCCTCCGCAGCGACCTCACTCACATCTTGTACCCGTGGAATATCTCCTTGCGAACGGGGCAACTGCAGCAAACTCTGCCCCGAACTCTGCATCTGTAAGGACAACTCTTTCCATCTGCGCATATGATGAAGAGTGTGTCGTAATCGACGCAGCATGTCACCTTGCAGAGATCGTTCCTACTGCCTGACAGACACGCGAATCCTCTCGTGCACTCCGTAGCATCCTGCCTGGCTCGATCGCTGACGTGGAACCTCATTTCGGCTCCTGACTCCGCCGTCCACGGTCGGAATTGTACCGCAAGTACCACGGCAGGGGAACGTGTGATTTTGACCCCGTATCCCGATCCAGTAGGAATTGCGTTGACGAGCGGATCGGAATCGGGGGGATCCCAGCACGACTCCCCTTTCCCCCACCGACTGGACGGGGCGGCGGCGCCGAGAAGATTCTGGGCGATCCCGGCGCGCTGTGGGCGTCGCTCCCCATCGCGAAGAAGGTGCGTCTCCAGCAGGCCATCTTTCCCGCGGGACTCGCCTTCGACGGGCATTATTATCGAGCCGCCGTAACGTCCCCATCCTTTTGGCTTGCGCCGAGATCGCGGCCGGAAAGGGAGAGTGGCGCCCCCGGGGTGACTCGAACACCCGACAAACGGTTTATGAAACCGTCGCTCGGCTCACCTGACATGCGGTGGCGGGAACCATCCCCAGGATCCGTCTCCAAAATGGCGGATCGTTGGATCGGGTCGCTCTGCTAACGGCTTTCCTGGCGGACTCCTTCTCAGCAGTGAGTCCAGCGAGGCGGGCTCTCCAAGCCATGATCGTTCGTGTGGTCACAGGCTGGATAGGGTCTTCTGAGCGTCGCGCCTCTCTAGCCCGAGGAACCGGTAGAGGAAGTGGCGCCACTCGGGGACGCCCTTGTCGCTCGTCAGCTTCCGGGCGGCGGCCTCGAGCTCCTCGAGCCGCTCGGCCGGGTGGGCCGTGGTGTCCCGCCCAGACACCCGTTCCGTCGACGTTGAAGGCCACGATACAGTCCTCAAAGACGGGATTCGAGCTGGCGACCACCCAGGCGCCGCCGCCTTCGTAGGCGTCGTTTCCGACGATCGTGCAGCGCCGGACGAACGGCGAGGCCTCGTGGTGGATCGCGATGCCGCCGCCCCAGAAGATCGCATCGTTGCGGGCGATCAGGCAGCGCTCGATCGTCGGCGAGCAGTGGTTCACGAAGATACGGGCCCCATCGATGCCGACGTTGTCGGTGAAGACGCAGTCTGCGACAAGGATGTCAGAGTTGCCGCAATCGAGCCCGCCGCCGCCCCCATCGTCGCCTTCGTTCTCCGTGAAAATGCAGTCTCTGATCTCGCCCATCGAGGAAGCGATCTGGACGCCCCCGCCGCGATAGGCGGCGTAGTTGCCGGTGAATACGCAGTAGCGGATCGAGAGATCGCTGGAGAGGCAGTACAGCCCCCCCCACCCTCGGAATTGTCGGTGATGCGGCCCCCCGTGACCGTGAGGCCCTCGACGGTTGCCGTCTCGGCGAGCGAGATGGCGCTGAAGCCGCGGCCGAGGTTCTTCGCGTCGACGGTGACGCACCCCGGTTCGCCAGTCTCGCTGCGCAGGATGACTCCCGAGGAGAGCAGAATGTCTCGCTCGTAGTAGGTACCGCAGGCGACCACTACCTCGTCGCCTGGTGCGGCGGCATCGAGGCCCGCCTGGATCGTTGGCTGATCCCCCGGCACGTGGATGACGGCTGCCACGGCGAAGTTGACGGCGGTCACAATGCTGAGCAGGATAATCAGCGAAAGCGGGACTCGCATGAGCTCCTCCCCGGTCGTGGGCTTCCCGCGGGGGCGGCCGCCACTTGACGAGGGGTGTCTTGCTGCCGTCGAGGTCGCCCCCCCTCCCAGCTGATGGGAGTATACCCCCGACGTCCGCGGCGCGGGCTCCTCGGACTTCCGGGCCCGTGACTTCCCGAGCGCCTCTGGGACGACTCCTGCCCACCTCCCACCGCGACGGGCCGACGAGAAGTCACAAATCTACTTGCGGCAGCCGTCATTTGTGGTCTAGATGTCTTCTGTGCCCCGCGGCCAACCATCCAGCGCGGCCAATGGTTGATGGGTGTTCCTGGTGCGGGGACGAGGATGACGATGGACAGCACGAAAGGGAAGCCGTCGCCTCAAGGCACCACCTACAAGGCCGTTCTTCGTCGCGAGCTCCGCCGCGTCTTCCTGCTGTATTTCGCTCCCCTCCTGCTCCTCTCACTGTTCTTCCACTTCCAGTACCGCCGGTTGATGCGCGAGAGCCACCTGGCACACCTGACGACCGTAGCCGAGAACCGCGCGTCGACCCTGGACCTCTTCCTGCGCGAGCGATGGATCGACCTGTTCAACGTCATTGACGATCCCGGCCACCTGGCGGACCCGGATCAGGCCCGTCTTCAGAGAGCCCTCGAGCAGCTGCAAACGACGAGCGATGCGTTCGTGGACCTGGGGCAGCTCGACGAGCTTGGCAATCTCCGGATGTACGTGGGGCCGCACCAGTTCCCGCAGTCCGTCAATTACGGCGACGAGCCCTGGTTTGAGCAGCTTCTGTCCAGCGACCAACAGCACATCGTGACCGACATCTATCTCGGCTTCCGCGATGAACCTCACTTCACCGTTGCCGTGCGCCGGGATGTCGAGGGCGTCAGCTACGTCCTCCGGTCAGCGTTGGATCCCGCGAAGCTCTATGGAGAGATCGTTCCTTCGGATAGCGGCGAGCGTGAGCGGATCGTGGTCGTGAACGTGGAGGGGTACCTGCAGATCGCCCCGGACTCGGGCGGCCAGCATCCGCAACAGTCTGCGTTCGTGCCTCCCCGGGAGCCCGCGGTCGGGGTGGTGGAGGCCTCCGGCGCCGGGGCGGGAGTCGAGTATGCTTACGCCCGGCTGGACATGGCACCGTGGACGCTAGCGGTCACGAGCCCCAGCGGCAGCGGGCTCGCCATGCTGTCGGATCCAGGCTACCGCTTGATGGTGGCACTCACCGTCGCGGCGCTCTTGTTCGCAGGAGTCGTCCTTTGGATTCGCGCCCGATTCCTGGCCACGACCCGCATAGAGACCGATCGCGCCGAGGCCGAGCTATCGGGTCAACTCGTGCACGCAGCCAAGCTCGCCTCGGTGGGAGAGCTTGCCGCGGGCATCGCTCACGAGATCAACAACCCCCTGGCGATCATCGCTGAAGAAATCGGCATGATGAAGGATCTCCAGGACCCGCAGTTCGGGGGGAGACTCACCACTGAAGAGTTGAACCGCCGTCTGGACGCCGCCCACTCCGCGGTCTTCCGCTGCCGAGACATTACGCAGAAGTTGTTGAGCTTCGTGCGGCAGCGGGGGGTCAAGATACTCCCTCACGATGTCAACGAAATCGTGGACGAAGCCGCGGACGGCCTGCTCGGCCGCGAGCTCTCGCTAGCCCACATCGAGGTTGTGAAGCGCTACGGCGAGGATCTCCCCTCCGTACACACTGACCGGGCCCAGATCCTGCAGGTTCTTGTCAATCTCATTCGGAACGCGGTAGACGCCATGGAAGGCGGCGGACAGCTCACACTCGAGACTCGGCTCCGGGATGGACGTGTCTCGGTCTCCGTCAGGGACACCGGATGTGGAATGACGTCGGAGCAGATGGAGCACGTCTTCACTCCTTTCTTCACGACCAAGCCATCGAGCAAAGGCACCGGACTGGGACTGTCCGTGAGCCTCAGCATCATCAAGAATCTCGGCGGCGAATTTTTCGTGGACAGCGAGCCGGGAGTCGGAAGCCGCTTTCGGTTTGACCTTCCGACCAGGCAGTTCATGGGCAAGGAAGGCTGGGCCGGGTCCGCCGAAGACAAGTAGAGGACTCCGATGTCACCCATAACAACCATTGTTGGTTTGATGGTCCCGCTGTCGGAGTATGCCAGCGTCAGTGAGAACGATACCCTCGCGCAGGCCCTGCAGGCGCTGCAGGAAGCCCAGCGAAAGCTGCCGCCCGGCCGACAGCCCAACCGCGCCATTCTGGTGCGGGACGCCGGGGGGAACTTCGTGGGGAAGATCGACCACTTCGCGATCCTCGACGCGCTGCTGCCCTGGCACGAGAAGGAATTCCGGATTCCGATGCTGCAACGGGCCTGGGTGAGCGAAGAACTCGCACGTCAGACCATGGAGAACCTGGCGCTCCTGCATGGGCACCTCTCGGACATCCGCGAGCGCGCGCTCTCGATCCGGGTTGGAGACATAGCGTCCCAGGAGGCCATCTCGATCGAGCACAACATTCCGCTCGTCGCCGCCATACGGCTCCTGGTGCAACATCAGACGCTGTCCCTGCTGGTCCGGTACGACGACGTAGTCGTGGGTGTGCTCCGCCTGAGCGACATCTTCGACCACCTCTCCGATCACATCCTCGAATCCGGCGACGACGTCGACGGCACCTAGGAGGACCGATGCCGAAGATCCTTCTCGTCGACGACGAGCACGAGTTCCGGTCGTCACTCGCGGGGCGGCTCAACCTGCGGGGACACGAGACTGTGGAGGCGGCCAACGGCGACGACGCCGTGAAGATGATCCGTATCGATCTCGAGATCGACGTGATGCTGCTGGATCGCAAGATGCCGGGCCTGAGCGGTGAGGAGACGCTCAAGATCGTCAAGGAGTTCCGCCCGGAGGTCCAGGTGATCATGCTGACGGCTTTCGGTAGCCTCGAGTCGGCGGCCGAGGCGGGCCGCTTGGATGTGTTCCGGTACATGGAGAAGCCGGTGGACCTGGCCCGCCTGCTCGAGACCGTGGACGAGGCGCGTGCTCAGGCGGTCCACGCGAGGGTGCGGTACGAGATCCCTGTTCGGAAGTCGACGACGTTCGCGTCGTGGCTCCTCGGCAGCCACAATTCAAGACCTCTCTTCATCCTGATCGGGGCGCTTCTGATGGCAGCGCTGTTGCTCGGCCCGGCCCCGAAACGGTTGCTCGACCTGCTGTCGGCCCCGAAGTCTGTATCCTCCGCCGCCGCGATCGGGATGCCCGATGCCATTTTCGGATACGCGGACTATATGAACATGAACCGAGGGGACACCATTCCGGACCACTACAGCAGAAAGTACAAGCTGAAGAAGGCCAGCTCTTCCGGGGACGGCACCCCCGTGGAGCGTGGCCTCACGCCCGACGAGGTCGCCCGCCGGGCGAAGGTGATGCTTGGGGTCCTGATGGTGGCGGCGTTGTTCTGGGCGTCGGGGGCGATCCCGGTAGGGGTAACGGCCCTGTTCGTCGCCGCGTGCATGTATCTGTGCAACATCCTGCGCCCGGACGACATCGCCCAGGCCTTTGCTAAAGACGCGGTGATTTTCATCTTCGGCGTGCTGGCCATGAGCAGAGCGATCACCAAGACCGGCCTGGACCGACGCCTCGGGATTCTACTGTTGGGATCCGCGCGCAACCTCGGTTTGTTGATGTTCCTCTTCCTGCCGGGACTCGCCGTGGCCTGCTCCTTCGTATCGGAGCACGCCCTCATCGCATTCCTCATGCCGCTGTTCGTAATGGTCTACGTAACCACCTTGCGCGGGACGGGATTGAAGCAGGACCGCCCGTTGATGGTCCTCTTCGTGCTGTCCGTCTGCTTCGTGGCCAACATCGGTGGTCCCGGTTCGCCGGCGGCCGGCGGGCGAAACGCAGTCATGATCGGCATTCTCGCAGACTACGGCGTTGCACCTTCGTTCGGGCAGTGGGTCAAGTACGGGCTCCCCTACGTCCCTGTCATGGCTGTGGTCATGGGGACGTACTTTTACTTCGTGTTCCGCAGAAAGATCCGTGTGAAGAAGCTCGATGTGTCCCGCACGGTGCGCAACGCCTCCGAACGGATCGGTCCGATGACGAAGAACGAGTACATAACGGCGGCCGTTTTGGTCACCGTCATTCTGCTGTGGATCACCTCCTGCAATTCCCTGGGTATGGGAGGTCCGGTGATTCTGGGCCTGGTCGCGCTCAATCTCTTGCGCGTGATGTCCTGGAGGGACATCGTGCGGATTCCGTGGGAGGTGGTGTTCCTCTATGCGGCCGCCAGCGCCATCGGGAAGGGCGTTGCCGTGACGGGAGCGGCGCTGTATCTGGCGGATGGCTTCGTCTCCCTGCTTCCGGACTCGATGCTGGAAGGGATGGGCCTGGCCATGGCGGCAAGCCTGTTCACCGGGCTGACCACCAACTTCATGAGCGACGGCGCCACCGTCGCCGCCATTGGGCCGATCACTGTCCCCATGGCAAAGCTCGCGGGGGTCCATCCCTGGACGGTCGGCTTTGCCACCGCGTTCGCGTCATCATTCGCGCACATGCTGATCATCGGAACTCCCAACAACGCGATCGCCTATGCCATGGCCAAGGACCCTCGGACCGGGGAACAATTGGTGACGCTGAGGGACTTCATGAAGCACGGAATGGTGGCCGTGGCGCTCTCCTTACTAGTACTCTGGTTATGGGCGTTTCTGGGATACTGGAGCTGGATCGGGTTCCCGGCCGTCGAGTGAAGCGACAGGACCCGACCTCGAGGGAGTGATCGACATGGAAGAGAGGAAGATCTGTCTGCTGATTGTTGATGACGAGGCTCCGTTTCTCGACGCGATCGCAGCGCGGTTGGCAATTCGCGGCCTGGAGGTAGGCACGGCTTCAAGCGGCGAGGAAGCCCTGGAACTGGCTCGTACCTTCAAGTTCGATCTGGCTCTCGTGGATCTCAAGATGCCGGGCATGAACGGTATGCAGCTTCTCAAGATCCTCAAGGAGGAGCACAGGTTTCTCGAGGTGATCATCCTGACCGGCCATGGCGCCCTGGAAAGCGCCGTGGAGGCAGCCAAGCTCGGGGCTTTCGGCTACCTCCCGAAGCCGTACGAGATCGACAAGCTCCTCGAGACCCTTTTGGAGGCGTACGAGACGCGGATGCGCAAGAAGTTCCGGGCTGACGAAGAGCGACTGAACGAGATCAGACGAATCGCCAGCGGGCAGAGCACGCTGGATACCCTCAAGGCTCTCAGAGAACTGGACGACGACGAGAAGTAACTTCCCCACGCTGGGGCCCTGGGCGCAGAGTTCCCTGAGCGCGCCCTTGCCCGGTCGTCGAACGTGTCCCCTCGACCGGGACCCGGCGCGACGAGCCCTCACGGGCGCCGAGGCGACTTCGTTTTCGCCAGAGCGTCCAGTGCCATCTCGTTCCCCGGATCGATCTCGATCGCCTTCTGCCATGCGCCTCGCGCCTCCTTGCGTTTCTTCTGACGAATCCGCGCAATCCCCAGGTTGTTCCATGCGTCGGGATCGCCCGGATCCATCCGCACGACCATCTCCATGTGGTGCTCCGCCTTCCCCGGCTCGTCGAGCCGCAGGTAGGCGTTCGCCAGCTCGAATCGCGGGACGCGGTCTTCCGTGTGCGGGGGGAGCTCGAGACACCTCAGTTATGAGCCCACCGCCTCGCCCTCACGTCCCAGGGCCGCGTGCAGGTCGCCCATCGTCTTGTAGATCCTCTTGTTCCCCGGATCCCGCCCCATGGCGGTACGGAGGAACCGGGAGGCCGCCTCGTAACGGCCGACCGCCGTCGAGCGGGCCCGGGCCGTGTTCGGGTGGCCGGCCAAGGGGGAGACGCTCGTCGCGACCTACCGGCAACTCCTCGACCTGAGACCGCCGTCGGCCCATGGGAAGCGGCAGAGCCTTCACCCCCCCACCCAGCGGCAGAGCAGGGCCGCCCCGAACGCGGCGGGGTTCCCGATCGCGTAACCGATCATGGCCATGAGGATCGCCACCGGAACGAGCGTCGGGCGGTGATAGGCCGCCACGATCGGAGCGGACGCGGCGCCCCCGATGTTCGCCGCCGACGCGATGGCCGCGGTGTGGACGTCGACGCGGAAGAGTCGAGCCGCCCCCACGAGGAACGCACCGTGGATGAAGATCCAGAGATAGCCCCCGGTCAGGAACCAGAACACGGACCCGGACACGTCCGACAGATCGGCCTTGGCTCCCATGCGCGCGACGAACAGGTAGACCAGAGCCATCGCGAGCGCGTGGGACCCGGGAATGCGACTCGCGGGAGTGAACGACAGGGAGATCCCGAGGAGAGTGACGATCAGGATCCGGTAGGTGCTCGCGGTGACGAGCGGCTGTTCGGATCCGAGGGGCAGCGAGGGAATCAGCCCGGCCGCCGAGCTCGCGATCCAGGTCACGACGAATCCGAGAAACGCCAGGTAGAGGAAGTGGCGCAACTCGGGGACGCCCTTGTCGCTCGTCAGCTTCCGGGCGGCGGCCTCGAGCTCCTCGAGCCGCTCGGCGGGAACCCGCGTGAAACGATGGAAGACCCCCGCGAAGTTCTTCGACGAGAGCATGATCGGCAGCCAGATGAGGTAGACGGCGTTGTCGGCGATCACGGCATACCCGTACTGGAGAGAGTGATCGTCGAGCTCCACCATCTGGGCCACCGCCAGCATGTTCCCGGTTCCGCCGATCCAGCTTCCCGCGAGAGCTCCGAACGCCTTCCACGCCCCCGGATCGAGCCCGGCGTTCACGCAGGCGAACGCGAGAGGTGCTCCGATCACCACGCCGAGTGTCCCCAGGAGCATGACGAAGAGCCCCTTCCCCATCACGCGCACCGTGGCCAGCAGATTGACCTCCAGCAGCATTACGGTGAGGAAGAACGGAAGGAGATTCGCCCCCATGAAATCGTAGACGGGGGATCGCGTGGGGATCACCCCCGAGTTCGAGAGAAGGACGGGCAAGATGTAGATGAAAAGGAGAGGCGGGAAGAAGTGGAAGAGCTTCCAGCGCGTCTTCCGCTCGAGCCAGAAGAAGAAGGAGGCGATGCCGGCCAGGATCGCGAGGATCCCGGGGTGTGAGGAGATCAGGGGATCGGCCATCGGGCGCTCCCGCCGAGAGGATCGGATGGGCCGGAGGCGTGCCGACGCTCCGGACGGGGACGCATCCTAACACGAGAGCGGCGGCCGGGCGCGATCCTGCGGAAAGGGCGCCCGGAGCTCCTCCGGGCGCCCACGACCTCGACCTCGACCTCGACCTCGATCTCGCGGCCGGGCGCTAGTACCGATAGAAGTCCGGCTTGTAGGGACCGTCGACGGGAACTCCCAGGTACTCGGCCTGCTCCGGGGTGAGGCGCGTGAGTCGCACGCCGAGCTTGTCGAGGTGCAGGCGCGCGACCTCCTCGTCGAGGCGCTTCGGCAGGACGTACACGCCGAGCGGGTACTCCTCGGGCTTGGTCCAGAGCTCGATCTGGGCGAGGACCTGATTCGTGAAGGAGTTCGACATCACGAAGGAGGGGTGGCCCGTGGCGCAACCCAGATTCACGAGGCGTCCCTCGGCGAGCACGATGATGTGCCGGCCGTTGGGAAGGAGCCATCGATCCACCTGGGGCTTGACCTCGGTCTTGCGCGCCCCGTGGGTCGGATCGACGAGCCACGACATCTGGATCTCGGAGTCGAAGTGCCCGATGTTGCACACGATGGCGTCGTTCTTCATCTGCATCATGTGCTCGCCGGTGATGACGTCGCAGCAGCCGGTGGCGGTCACGAAGATGTCGCCGACCGGGCAGGCCTCGTCCATCGTCGTGACCTCGAATCCCTCCATCGCCGCCTGGAGGGCGATGATCGGGTCGATCTCGGTGATCAGCACGCGACCTCCCAGGCTGCGCATGGCGTGGGCACAGCCCTTCCCGACGTCACCGTAACCCGCGATGACGATGACCTTGCCCGCCACCATCACGTCGGTGGCCCTCTTGATCCCGTCCGCGAGGGACTCGCGGCAACCGTAGAGGTTGTCGAACTTGGACTTCGTCACCGAGTCGTTGACGTTGATCGCCGGCGCCTTCAGCTCCCCGTCCTTCTCCATCTGGTAGAGCCGGTGGACCCCCGTCGTGGTCTCCTCGGTGATGCCCCGGATGTTCTCGAACAGATCGGGGTGCTTCTCGTGCACGATGAGCGTGAGATCGCCGCCGTCATCCAGGATCATGTTCAGCGGCTTCCCGTCGGGGAAGATGAGGGTCTGCTCGACGCACCACCAGTACTCGTCTTCCGTCTCGCCCTTCCACGCGTAAACGGGGACTCCGGTGGCGGCGATCGCGGCCGCGGCGTGATCCTGAGTCGAGAAGATGTTGCAGCTCGACCACTGGACCTCCGCTCCGAGCTCCCGCAACGTCTCGATGAGGACCGCGGTCTGGATCGTCATGTGCAGGCAGCCCGCGATCCGAGCCCCCGTCAACGGCTTCGAGTCCCGGTACTTCTCCCGGAGGGCCATGAGACCGGGCATCTCGTTCTCGGCGAGCTCGATCTCCTTGCGGCCCCACTCGGCGAGGGACATGTCCTTGACCTTGCAGGTCGGTTTCGTGGTGGTCGTCACCCGCTCTCCTCCTCGGTTGGTGTGATGATCCGACCTCTCGCGGATCGCTTCGAAACTCCGTTCGTCAGGCGATCCGTAAGACCGCTTCCATCAGGAAGACCCCGGGACGGTCCCCCTCCGGTTCCCTCCGCCCCCGCTCGCAGCGGACCTCGTCGAAGCCCGCCGCGTCCAGCCAGCCGCGGATCTCTTCGGGCCGGAATCCGGGCCACTGGGCCCCCAGGCTCAGCCAAAACGTCTCGTGATCGTGCTCCTCGAGCTCGGCGATCAGGAGGCGCCCCCCCTCGGCGAGACCGCGGCGAATCTCACGCAGGACCTGGGGGACGTCGGCCACGTGGTGGAGAACCAGGTTCGCCACCATGGCGTCCGCCTCGCCGTCGGAAAGGGGAAGGTGCTCGAACGCCCCCAGGCGCAGCTCCGTATTCGGGAGATCGCCCTGCCGCACGCGACGTCGCGCATGCTCGAGCATCTCGGGTGAGGCGTCGACTCCGATGACCCGGTCCGCGGCGCGGGCCAGGCTCTGGAGCAGAACACCGGTGCCCGTGCCGAGGTCCACGACGGTCCCACCCTCCCCGACGAGCTCCAGCATCCGCTCGGTGTGGGTCGGGGGACCGAGAGTGGCGTCGCGCCTCCGGTCCCAGTCCCGGGCGGCATCGCGGAAGAACACCGAGGTGGCGTGCCGGCGGCGGGCCAGGACCCGCTCGATCCGGGCCCCGTCCCCGTTCTCGACACTCGACAGCTCCTCGATCAGAAGGGAAAGGAGACGGGTCGAGAAGCCGTTACTCTCCGGGGCCTGAAGGGAGTAATACGCCCAGGTCCCGCTGCGACGGACGCTCACGAGTCCCGCATCCGACAGGATCCGGAGGTGCCGGGAGACCGTCGACTGCCCCAGACCCAGAATCTCGGTCAGTTCCGCCACGTTGAACGGACCCCCCGAGAGGACCCGCAGAAGGCGGAGACGGTTCGCGTCGGCGGTGGCCTTCGTGGCCTGGAGAATGCTGTCCAAGGGCTCTCCAATTCATCGTCACATCGCGATATATCAATATACTTCCCCGGAGAACGCCTGTCAAGCGCCGGGGGAGATCGGCACGCGACCCCGCATTTCTCACGAGGCTCGTCGCGAGGCCGCGGACAGGCGTGTCTGGCGAGGAGATGGGGGGCTTTCGCCCGAGGCGCGGCCGTAGCCCCGTTGCAGGGCGGAAGCGCCGCAACGACGAAGCCGGGCGCGGCTCTGCCGCTGCCGCAGCAGAGACTGGTGAGAAACGAGGGCAAAACGTTGTCTCCGGGGGGAATCCGGGAAAGAATCCCCGACGGGGAGGTGCGCTCATGGGATCCCGCTCGCTCGCGCTCGTCCTGGGGACCCTGTTCGGAATCCAGGCCCTCCGGGCCCTCTTTCCTCTCCTGGTCTACGTTCTCCGGGACCGCTTCGGACTTCCGTCGGCCGCGGTCGGCGGGGTCGCCGCCGGGATCTTCCTGCTCGCGTTCGCGGCGCCCCGGGCGGCGGCCCCCCGGGCATCCCCCTCTCTCCGGGCCCTCGGGCTCGCGCTGGCGGCTCTGACTTCGGCCCGGGCGCTCCTCCAGGCCTGGAGGGGCGACCCCTTCGTCTCCCTGGTCCTCGCGACGGCGGCGGTCGCCCTCTTCTTCGGCTTCCTCGCTCGAGCCTCGCTCGGGCCCTGGCCACCGCAGGCGGGTGCGGGACGGGCGGCGCCGTTCCTCCTCGGGGCGCTCGCCGACGTTGCGCTGCACGCCCTCGCCGGGACGCGCGACCTGCACTGGGGGGGAGGATTGTCCGACCTCGCGGGACTGGGTCTGACGGTCGTCGGAGGGGCGACCGCCTACCGCCTGGTCCGGCCGGGGACGACGCCGGCCCCGGAGCCGCCGAGCGCACGGGGCACCGCCCCCTGTCCCGCCGGGCTCGCGGTGTGGGGCCCCTGGCTCTTCCTGCATCTGGAGTGCCTCGGAAACGTCGCGCGCCACTCCGCGCGCACGGACCTCACGATCGCGACCGGGGGCGCGCTCGTCGGGGCCGGTCTCGCGCTCGCCCTCTTCGTCGCCCGAGCTCTCTCGCCGCACGAGGGGCGGGCTTCGACCTTCGCCGCGGCCGTCGTCGCGCTCGCGATCGGCGTCGGGGCTCTCGGGGCGGACGCGACGGGCGCCGCCGGGCTCGCCCTTCTGCCGGTGGCGCAGATCGGAGCGGCTCTCCTGATCGCGCGTGCCCTCGCCGGTGACCGTTCACCTCGCGCGGGTCCGCCGGCGAGCGCTCTCGGAAGCACCGGACGGCCGCGCGGAGGGAGCGAAGAGTCGGAGGCCCTGGCCATTGCCGGGGTCGCACGCTCCCGCCGAGAGACCGAGGAGGGCGGTCGGGGTCGATGCTCCCTTCCGTTCGGTGGGGGGTTCCTGCTTCTCGTCGCCCTGATCTTCGGGCACTACGCCGCCTACGACCTTCCGCTTCCGATCCCGCGCGAGGCCGTCTTCCTGGCCGCCGCCATCGCGCTCGCGATCGTCTCCGCGCGCCGACCCGCCTCCGCCTCGACGCGTCGGCCCGGCCCTTCGCTTGCCCCCCGCCTCGTCGCGGTCGCCGCCGTGCTCGCGCTCTCTCCCCTCGCGCGGACGCCGTTCCTCCCGTCGGCTCCCGAGGTTCCCGTCCCGACGGGCCGCGAAGTCCGCGTCGTCACGTTCAACCTGCACAACGGCTTCGACGAGCGCGGCGCGTTCGCCCTCGACCGAATGCTCGGGAATCTCGCGGCGGCGGACGCGGACGTGATCGCCCTTCAGGAAGTGAGTCGGGGTTGGGTCATCAACGGGGGAGCCGATCTGTACGAGCTGGCGCGGGAGCGTCTCGGACGATTCGGGGTCCCCGGTCCCTCGGTGAGCACTGACTGGGGCAACGCGGTGTTCTCCCGGATGCCTCCGCGCCGTGTGCGGCGCCGGGCCCTGCCCCCGAAGGGGCTTCTCCTGCCCCGCGCCGTGATGGAGGTGGAGCTGCCCTCTCCCGGAGGAGACCGCCCGCCCCTGAAGGTGCTCGCCACGCATCTGCACCATCGGACGGAGGACGCGGAGATCCGAAACGTCCAGGCCCGCGATCTCACGGCGAGGTCGGAACCGGGACCGGCCGCGATTCTGCTCGGCGACTTCAACGCGACTCCCGACTCCCGCTGCCTCCGCATTCTCGCCGAGGCGGGGTGGCGGGACGTGGGAGGAGGGCCGACCTCTCCCTCCGCGGCTCCCGTCCGCCGCATCGACACCGTCCTCCTGGCCGGAGGCCTCGCGGCGCGCCGGGCCCGGGTGGCCCCGCCGTGGGGGTCCGACCACCGGGCGGTCGTCGTCGACGTTGCGCCCGTCGACGTCGGGGCCGGCTCGGCCACGCCTACCGCCGAGACATCCCCCCCGAATTGACGCGAGACGCCGCGCGGGCGGACGGAACGATCCCTCCTCGCCCGGGATTCGCCCCGCGGTTCCGACCGCGCGACCCATTCCGCTCAGCCTTCCCTACCCGGTTCTGGAAGACTGCGTAGAGTGACGGCGGCGCGCCGCTGCCGCAGCAGAGCCTGGTGAGAAACGCAGACAGGACGGAGGCATCCCGTGGGTCGGCCCTCCACCCTCGTCGCCGCGATCTCCGTCACGCTCGTCTCTCTCGAGCTGACGTGGACGCGACTCTTCTCCGCGGAGTTCTTCTATACCTTCGCGTTCCTGATTCTCTCCCTCGCGGTTCTCGGGCTCGGACTGGGAGCACTCGCCGTTCGCCTCGGGTCGACCCTCGAACGGGAGTCGACCGTGGGCTGGCTGCTCACCGGGACGGGTCTGGCCGGGCTCGCGGGCCCCCCGCTCGTGTTCGCACTCGACGTCGACATGAGTCGGATACTCGGCGATCCCCTCGCCCTCGCGCGCTGGGCGCTGGCGCTGCTCCTCCTGGGAGCGGCCTTCCTCTTCGGGGGAATGGCCCTCGCGCTCCTGTTCCGGCGGGGGTGGGAGCGGATCCCCCGCCTCTACATGGCCGACCTGCTCGGGGCCGGCCTCGGAGTCCAGGTCGCGTTTCTCGCGATGAACCGGCTCGGCACCCCCACGGCGACGTTCGCCATCACCCTCCCGGTGCTTCTCGCGGCATCGGTCACGCTTCGCGGCTGGCGTCGGGCGGTCCCGGTCGTCTCGATGCTCCTCGCGATCCTCCTCGGAGAGACGGCGGGAGGCCTCCTGCGACGGGACCGGGAGGAGCGGGCTCCCGTGATCTACGAGCACTGGGACGCCATGGCGAAGATCAAGCTCTACGACTTCGGGGAAGGCTACCGGGGTCTCGAGATCGACAACGCCGCCAACTCGCCCGTGTACGAGTTCGACGGCAACTGGGATCGACCCGATTCCCTTCGCTTCGAGTTCGGCATCGACGTGCAGTTCCTCATGGATCGGTTCGACTCCTGCACGTTCCTCTCCCTCGGCTCCGGGGGAGGAACCGACGTCCTTCAGGCGCTCCAGGGGGGGTGCACCGAGATCCACGCCGTCGAGGTCGTGCCGCACGTCAATCACATGATGATCGATGGAGAGCTCGCCGGATTCACCGGACGGATCTACGAGGATCCCCGCGTTCACGTCGCCACCGAGGACGCCCGGGCGTACGTTCGACGCCATCCGGGCCGCTTCGACATCATCTACTCCCTCAGCTCGAACACGTTCGCCGCTCTGGCCTCCGGGGCCTTCGCCATGGCGGAGAACTACCTGTTCACCGTGGAGGCGTTTCAGGACTACTGGACCGCCCTCACCGACGACGGCTTTCTGATGATGGAGCACCAGTTCTACGGGGCGCGGCTCGTGGCCGAGGCTCTGGAGGGGCTCCGCGAGCTGGGAGTCGAGAACGTCCAGGATCACCTCGCCGTGTACGCCCTCCCGCAGATGCGGCGTGAGATGATCCTCCTGTCCAAGCGCCCCCTGACCGATGAGCTCCGCGCCTTCGGCTACGGGACGCTCGGGCCCGACCTCGACGAGACCATCCACCTGCTCTGGCCTCCGCCGGAACGTCACGCGGGGAACCGGGTCGAGAAGATCGTTCGCGAGGGATGGCGGAGCGCCGCCGCGGAGAGCGACATCGATCTCTCTCCCTGCCGCGACGACCGGCCCTACACCGCCCAGCTCGGCCGGTGGCGCAACTTCCGGACCGCGTCCTTCGATCGCGTGTCCCCGCTCCAAGAGGTCCAGGGCTTCCCTCTGGCGAAGCTCCTCGTCCTCCTCAGCATGGGCGTCGTCCTCCTCGGGGCCGTTCCCCTCTGTCTGCTGCCCTGCTTCCGAGAGGGAGAGAAGCTCCGTCCCGTGTCGTGGCTCTACTTCTTCGTGCTCGGGATGGCGTTCATGATGGCGGAGGTCGTTCTGATTCAGAAGTACACGTTCTTCATCGGACCCGCCGTGCACGGAATCGCCACGATCCTGCTGGCCCTCCTGATCGGATCGGGGATCGGCAGTCGCCTCGCGCCCCGGGTGGATGCACGCGTCGCGTTTCTCGCCATCCTCGCGTGGCTGATCCTCGACGTCTCGGTTTTCCGCGGCGTCATCGACGGACTCACCACGTGGACGATGCGTCCCCGCATGCTGATCACCGCGGGCCTCGTGGCTCCTCTCGGCCTCTTCATGGGAATGCCGTTTCCGAAGGGCGGGCTCCGGGTGGGACCGCTCGTCGACTGGGGATACGCGGTGAACGGAGCCGCCTCGGTGCTGGGCTCCTCTCTGGCGGTGCTCCTGGCGTTCACGTACGGGTTCGGTCCGACGCTGCTGCTGACCGCGGTCCTCTACGCGGTCGCCGGGGGGCTGTACGCGCGGAGATCGGCCTGGTAGACCCTCGCCGACATATCTCACCAGGCTCTGCTGCGGCTGCGGCAGAGCCTGGTGAGATATGCCGACTGGCTTCACCCCGTTCGATCCCCTATCATGAGACGAGTGTGTCCCCCTCCCCGGAACGTCCCGATCCGCCCCTTCCCCGCAAGAATCGCGATGTCCGAGGCACGATCCACCAACGCCGACCGGGAGAGCTCTCATGAGGCCCGGTAAAGGGATGAGCCGGGCCGCGGCCGGGGCGCTGGTCGGCGGGGCGCTCCTCCTCCCGGGCGGTTCGCGTCCGTCGATCGCCGCGGACGCGTCTTCCCCTTCCGGGATCGTGGAGGCCGTCGCCCCGTTTCTCGGACCGCCCCGCTCGCCGGACCGCCGCGTGATCGTCGTCGGCTGGGACGGGGCGACGTACAACATGATCGACCCCATGATAGAGGAAGGGCGACTCCCTCACGTGCGGGCGTTGATCGAGGAGGGCGTGAGCCTTCGGCTCGAGTCGACGATGATCCCGATCTCCTCGGCGGCCTGGGTGTCCGCGGTCACCGGAAAGGGGCCGGGCAAGACCGGGGTCCTCGGATTCTTCGGCCAGGAGACGAACTCGTACGACCTCACCCTGATCAGCTCGCGGGACAATCGGGCCGCACCGATCTGGCGGATTCTGAACCACCTCGGCCGGCGGACCCACATCGTCGGCGTTCCGGTCACGTATCCTCCGGAGCCGATCGACGGAGTCATGATCGCGGGGATGCTCTCGCCTCGCGATGCCGTCTACACGCATCCCCCGGCGCTGGCGGACCGCCTCCGCAGAACGGGATTCGTTCCCGCGCTCGACGTGTGGCGCGAGCGGGATCGGGAGCCGTCCCCCGAGATCCTCCGCACGAACCACGATCTGAAGACGGATCTCGTCTGCGCCCTGGTCGAGCGGTCCGACTGGGATCTCCTGATGGTGGTCTACAAGAGTCTCGACGTGCTCTCCCACCGGGCCTACCGGGGGGACCTGGCCGATGCCGTAGCGGCGCACCACGAGTTGCTCGACGATGCACTGGGGAGGATTCGCAGCGCCGCCGGTCCCGACACCGACATCCTCCTTCTGTCCGATCACGGCTTCGGCGTCTACTACCACAAGCTCAGCGTGAACCGCTGCCTCGCCCACCTCGGCCTTCTCTCGCTTCGCTCCGGCGTCACCAACCGACGCGTCGACATGAACCGGGCGTTCGCCGAGGTCCGCCGGGACCAGCGCCGCGACGACCTGCGCCATATCGACATGCGTCGAACGGTCGCATACTGCGAGCTGGCCGAAGGGAACTTCGCGGGGATCCGGCTCAACGTGGTCGGCCGCGAGCCGGAGGGGATCGTGGCTCCCGCGGAACGGGACTCCGTGACCCGCTCCGTCATGGGCGCGCTCGCGGAGTTGAGGAGTCGGAGCGACGGGAAGCCCGTGTTCACGCAGGTCGTCGCGACCCGGGAGATCTATCCGGGCCCTTGGGTCGACACCCTTCCGGAGATCCTCGTACGGGCGGATCGAAGGCTGCTGTGCGATGCGTGGCTCGAGGACACGTTCATCCGCCCCCTGACCCGCCAGCTCCCGGAGCATCGGAGGATGGGAGTCCTGATCGCGGCCGGGCCCTCGATCGCCCACCGGGAGACACGGGCGAAGGCCTCGATCCTCGACATCACGCCGACGCTGCTTCATCTCTACGGTCTGCCCGCGCTCGAGCAGATGGACGGCGACGTTCTCGTGGATCTCTTTCGTCAGCCGGCCGAGGTGAAGACCATTGACGAGTCGTCCCTCGACCTGGCGGAGCCCGCGGCGGGGGCGCCGCGGGACCCCGAGCAGGACGCCGCGATCTACGAGCGGCTACGGGCCCTGGGGTATCTCGGGGGGGTCGACGCGGGCGCCGGAGACGACGGACCGACCGAGGAGAGCCCTAAGCCGGACCCGCGGCGGACCCCCGAATGACCCCGTAGCCTGCATTGCTCACCAGGCTCGTCGCGGTCCGGTAGCGCCGCGACGACGAAGCCGGACGCGGCGAGCCGCCGCAGCAGCAGAGAGCGGTGATCGATGCGGGCTAGAGCTCCTTCTCCTCGGCGCCGCTCCGCAGGCGCATGACCTCCTTGCCGATCTCTTCGATCGCCATGTAGGAGACGTCGATGCGTCGCCAACCGTGCTGGTCCATCAGACGGTTGGCGTGGAGGATCTCCCGTGCCACCGCCCGCTTGTCGAGGTAGGAGGGCATCGTTCCCAGGTGCAAGCTCGAGACGCGCGACTCCCGGACCGTGAGGAGGCGGAGCACGTTCACCGTGAGTCCGATCACCTTGCCCGGATCGATGTCCAGGAGCTCCCGGGGCGGCTCGATGTCCGGCAGGAGCGGCACGTTCGCCGCCCGGACCCCCTCGTAGGCCAGATAGAAGCAGGTGGAGCTCTTGGACGCCCGCGATACGCCGACCAGGATGACGTCCGCGTCCTTCAGCTCGTGGGGACGCTGGCCGTCGTCGTGAGTCAGCGTGTAGTCGATCGCGTCGACGCGATCGAAGTGCTCACGCTCCGACTCGTAGAAGAGGCCGGGTACGAACTGCGGTTGAACGTGGAAAATGTCATGGAGGGCGCGAAACGTGGGCCCGAGAAGATCGACCGTGGGGACGAGCGCGTCCCGCGCGTACCGGCTCATCGACTGGCGCGTCGCGTCGGAGACGAGCGTGTAGAAGATGATGCCCTGCTTCTCGGCCGCCTCGCTCACGATGGACCGGATGCGGCGCGAGGTACGGACATTGGGTCGGGAGACGATCCGGTACTCCTGGCCTCGGAACTGAACGAGGGCAGCCTTCACCAGGCGCTCGCACGTTCCCCCGCGACCGTCGGAGACGAAATAGAGGTGGGGATGGTCCTTGTCACCCATGGCGTCATCCGGCGGGAGCGACCCGGAGGGCGGGGATCGCCGTTCCAAGTTTCTGCGGCAGCGAAAGTTAGCAGAAGCGCGCCCGGGGGTCAACGTGGCGGAGCGGGCACCCCGTCGGGCCAGCAGAAGACCCGGTAATGGCAGCGCCCGCAGACCGCGGGCTCGTCGCGACGCCGGAAGCGATCCATGGGCAGCGGGAGGTTCTCCTCGGGCCGAGCCAACAGATCGGCCATCTCCTGCAGGTCGGATCGGATCGTCGCAGCCGCCGTCTCGAGCGCTTCCCGATCGACCGGCACCGGCTCCTCGCGCGTGCCTTCGGCCAGATAGACGAGACGCCCTCGAAGCCGCTCCGGATCCGCCCCGAGCTTTCCGACGGCCCACAGACCGTATGCCGCGATCTGATCCCCGTCGGAGACGGTGGGAACTCCCGTCTTCCAGTCGACGACTTCCACGTCGCCGTCCGTGCGCCACACCAAGTCGGGTACGCAGTGCACAGGGATGCCGTCGATCTCCAACACGGTTCTCTCGTCGAAGCTTCCTCCCGCGGGATCCAGCCAGAGGAGATCCTCGCGCGGCGCTTCCCTCAGTCGGGACAGCAGACCGGATCTCAGGAAGGCCTCGATGCACTCCGGCGCGCGGTTCGCCAGCACTCGGAGCCGATCGGGATCTCGGTTCTCTTCGCCGTAGAAGATCTCCGCCACCGGTCGGTGCCGTTTGGGCGAAGCGACCCGTGACTCCGCGCCCATCGCCCAGTGCTGTCGCGCGTCGGCCCAGACCCCGCGCATCCGCCGGAGCGCCTCCTGGGGATCGAGCGTGATCTCCACCGGAGCCTCCAGGGTCCGGAGATGGGACGCGATGAGGTCGTGGACCACCTCCCCCACCAGCGACGGAAGATCGGTCATCTTGGAGAGAGCGTACGCGAGACGGGTGGCGGAGGAGGCCTCCGACTCCCACCCGTTCCAGGCGAGGTAGTAGCGAAGATAGTAATGGCGCGCGCAGCCGTGAAGCATTCGAGCGCGGGTCGTGGACCAGCGCAACCGGTTGACGAGCTCGACCATTCTCTTCTCTCCGCCTCGTGCCGCCAGTCCGGGCCAGGGTCGGCCATCCGGGAGATCGGGTCAACCGCTCTCGGTTCTCGCGAGTGGGGGAAGTCGAGCGGGGAGGGGCCCGCTACCCGCTTGACTTCGGCCTTTCCGCCTCCTTATGCTCGTCCGCGATGGAAAGCTCGATGCCTCGATACGACGACCGTTCCGAGTCGGGCCGTGGGAACCTCGCATACCTCGCGTCGCGGTTCTCGCGGCATTCTGTTTTCGAAGCGTAAGGCTCTCCTCGATACAGAATCCTCCCACCCGGCCCCTCTTCGGCGGGACCGGAGCGGACGTAGCCCTGGAATAATGGGGGAATCGAGATGCCGCAAGGCACAGTCAAGTGGTTCAGCGACTCGAAGGGTTTCGGCTTCATCGCTCCCGAATCGGGCGACGACGTGTTCGTCCACTTCACCGCGATCCAAGCCGAGGGTTTCCGCACTCTTTCCGAGGGAGACCGCGTCGAGTTTGAGATCGTCGAGGGCCCGAAGGGTCCGCAGGCCAACAACGTCGTCAAGATCTGAACGGACCGAATCGGGACCACTCTGTCGGAGCCCTTCGATTCGTCGAACCAGCAACGGCCTCCCGGAACTCCGGGGGGCCGTTCCCGCGGGGGCGTCTCTCACCCGACCTCCCCCGGCCTCGCACCGGGTCCGATGCCACCGGCCCGGGGATGAGCCCACCGGTCAGCCGCTGCGGGACACGACCTCGATCATCCGTTCCAGCGACATTCGCGCGTCCCGCACGATCTCGGTCCTTCCCTCCTCCGTGAGCCGGTCCCGGCTTCCGGTCGTCTCGTTCACGACGTCCCCGGGAAGGACCCGATTCAGATCGGGAGGACTCCCCCGCCGGAGCAGGTCGAGGATGGCGACGAGGTGAGGCGGATCGTTGCGCGACATGGTGGCGCACCCGCAGCCCATCTCGCCGAAGCCGGGATCGGGAATGTCGGCCAGGTTCACGATCTCGACGCCGCGCAGCTCCGCCTGCTCCGCCGCGTTCCGCACGAAGTGTCCCTCGGTGCCGATGGCCAGTCGATCCCCCCGCTTCGCCTCCCGGATCTCGTTCCAGAGAAACTTGGTCGAGCCCGCCCCGTCGGCAAGCGCGACGACGGAGGTCGGGCACTCGGGGTGAACGAGCACACGGTAGCCCCGGCTCCGCCAGTATTCGACGTGCTCCGGCGTGAAGACGGTGTGAACGCCGCAGTAGCTGCCCCAGAGGATCATCTTCGCGCCGTCCAACCGCTCCCGTTCCCGGGCGGAGAGGTCGGCGAGGCTCGGTCGCGTGCCCGGCTCTTCACCCCAGATGAACCGTTCGTCGGCGCCGATCCCGACCCATCCCGCGACGACTTCGCCGAGATGGCGGTCGGGCACGAAGAAGATCCTCTTCCCCTCGCCGAGCGCCCACGAGACGACGGACTTGGCGTTGGAGCTCGTGCACACGGATCCGCCCGTCTTGCCGGCCAGCGCCTTGACCCGGCCGGACGTGTTCATGTAGGCGACGACGAGCAGGTCGTCGCCGTAGCGCGCCCGAAGATCTTCGAACACGGGCTCGACCATGTGCTCCTTCGCCATCATCTCCATGGTGCAGCCCGACCTCGGATTCGTGATCCAGACGTCCTGGTGCTCGCCTGCGAGAATGGCGATCGCCTCGGCCATGAAGTGCACCGCGGACTCCACGAACACGGTGACCTCCGGCCGCTCCCGGGTCTGGAGGGCCAGCTCGTAGGAGTCCCCGATGCGCCCCCCGTACCGCTCCACGAGCTTCACGATCTCGCCGCCCATGTAGTAGTGGGCCAGCAGCATGATCGACGGGCCGAAGTGATCGAGCGCGGGGTGGATGTACCGATCCATCCAGGGCAACACCGTCTCCGGAAGCCGGTCGGGAAGCGCGAGGTACTCCTCGGCGTAGGGCTGGAACTCCTTCTGGTACCAGTCCAGTGGGAGGTCCTGCTGGCAGATCGGCATGTCGGGCACGATCCGAATGCCGGAGAGGGAGGCCGATGGGCCGGGCAAGGATGGGGTCACGGCGCACCTCGGGTCACGCTGCCGGTCTCCTTCGGAGAGATCGGAGGTCGCGTGAGAGCCGCCCGCCGGGAAGCACGGGTCCCGGCGGCACGGACCCATCAGATTACCGGGTTTCGGACCGGGAGGCGAGAGAGCCGCGAAGAGGCCGGGGGGATTCGGCGGGGAGAAGCGGAGAGGCGCTCGGGGGCGCGGAGTCGAGGCGCACCGCCGCCCGGGCGGGCACCCGGGCGAAGATCCGGCCCTCGTGCCGGCATTCCAGGGTGCCGAGGGCGTCTCCCGCCCGGATCGGAGTCTCGAGCTCCGGGGGAGGGCTCAGCCGCCATGAGAAGTCGTCGGCCCGATCCGCCTCGAGCAGGACGCGGACCTCCGCCCCGGCATGGGCGAGTGGCCCGCCGGGCGGCTTCCCCGCGACGGAGACGCTTCCGGCGCGCGGCGCCGAGGTGGCCGCGACGGGCTCGAGGAGGCGCATCTCCCCGCCCGCGTCGACGACTCGAATCCAGCGGGGACGCTCCGCGTACCCCGAGTCGAGCAGATCCCGCGTGAGGAAGAAGCGCGGCTTTCCCGGCCGGGCCCCCATGATCACCGAGACGAGGCGGACGCCGTCGCGCACCGCCGTCCCGCAGAGGCATCCCCCGGCCCGGGGTGTGAAACCGGTCTTGAGCCCGTCGAGCCCGTCGCACCCGCCCCATCGGCGCAGGAGCTTGTTCGTGTTGTCGAGCCAGAACTCCCCGCCCCGGAAGGGCTTTCGCCACGTCGAGCTGAGCGCGATCGTCCGCGGATACTCGAGGAGCGCCCGGGCGATCGTCGCGATATCCCGGGCCGTGGAGACGTTCTTCGGTTTCCCCCACAGATCGAGCCCGTGCACGTTCGCGAACCGGGTGTTCCTGCACCCCAGACGGGTGGCCTCTTCATTCATCCGCTCCACGAAGGCCGTCTCGCTCCCCGCCAGATGCTCGGCGATCGCCATCGCGGCGTCGTTCGCCGAGGCGATCGCGATCGCGTCGAGCAGGGATTCGATCGTCTGCTTCTCCCCGTGTTTGAGAAACACCTGGGAACCGCCCATCGTCGACGCGTTCGCGGACGTCACGACGGAGTCCGCCAGGGAGACCTGACCCGACTCGAGATCCCGGAAGACGAGGAGCTCGACCATCATCTTGACGAGCGAAGCGGGGGATCGCTTCGCGTCGGCGTTCTGCTCGTAGAGCACATCGCCCGTCTCGGGCTCGATCAGCAGAGCGGAGGCACACGGCAGGCGAGCGATCTCGATCGGGTCCAGCAGACACGCCACTATCGAACCCGCGCTCGGACGATGGGTGTCGAGAATCGGGTCGGGGGACCCGGGAGAGTCCCCCCCCGAGCGGGAGAACGCGATGCCCAGGACGAGCCCGAGCAGTGCGACGGCCGCGGTCAGCAGACGGGAGGCGCGTCGTTCCCGGCCGCTCCGCCGGCCGGGCGGAGGCAGAGGAGCTCGATTCCGGAACGAGATCGGCATCGGCGGACTTCGGAAACGGGTGAGGTGTCTCGGGCGATCGGCTTCCGGCACGCTCCTTCACCGGCCGGGCGCCATGGTAGTCATCGGCATCGATCTGTCCAGCTTGCACTTCTTACTGCACATAGCCGATCGCCTCCAGCGCCTCCCGGATGTGCTCCGGGACCTCCCTCTCGGCGTGCAGACGGCTCCGCTCCTCCCACCGATGCTCCGACTGCCAGCGCGCCACGACCTCCCGCAGGCGGGCGACGACCTCCTCTCTGTCTCCCGCGACGTCTCTCCTCTCCCGCGGGTCGTCGCGGTGGTCGTACAGCTCCTCCCGCCCGATCGGATAGACCGCCCCGTCCGGGGAAAGGGGAAAGCCGAAGCCGCTCGGATTGTGGATGTACCGCCAGTCCTCGGTCCGGAGGGAGACCACCTTGTCCTCGAGCTCGGAGAAGGCCATCCGAGAGCGGTCGGGCGGGAGCCCGCCGGCGATCTGGGGGGAGAGGCTCCGCCCCTCGAACGCGTCCGGCCGGGCGATCCCGAGGAGGTCGAGAATCGTCGGAGCGATGTCGATCGATTCCACGATGCCGGGAATCCAACGTCCCGCATCGATCTTTCCCGGCCAGACGAGGAGGAGCGGCGCCCGGAGGACGGTGTCGTAAACCGACGCGGAGTGGCTGAAGTAGTGATTCCGCGCGTAGAGCTCCTCGCCGTGATCCGCGGTGAAGACGACGAGCGTCCGGTCCTCCGTGTCCGTCTCTTCGGTGACCCGCAGAAGATCGGCGAGGATCCCGTCCAGGTAGCGGATCTCCCCGTCGTAGCGCGCGAGCATGTGCTCGAGGTCCGAGGGCGGAAGATCGGTGCGCTCGGCGGCAATCCGTTTCATCTGCTCGATGCTTCCGTCGATGGGTCCCGCGTAATCGGGATCGTACAGCTCGTCGAAGGGGGGCGGAGGCTGGAACGGGCGATGGGGCGAAAAGAGGTGAATCCAGAGGAAGTAAGGACCCGCGAGGTTGCCCCGGATCCAGCCGCGCGCGCGGGAGACCAGAGCTCGATCCCGATCGCGCTGCTCAAGCACCGGTGTGAATCCCTTCCACCCGACCCCTCCGCTGTTTCCGAGAAAGGCGCCGCACTCGTACCCTTCCCTCCTCAGGATCTCGGCGAGGCCGAGCACCCCCTCGGGCAGGGTCTGCCCGTTCTTCCGCACACCGTGAGAGACCGGATACCGGGAGGTCTGGATCGAGGCCAGGGTCGGCCAGGTCTGGCCCCGCGGCACGGTGTGTCCGGAAAACGCCGTGCCCTGCGCGAACAGCGCGTCGATCACCGGCGAGGGACCTCGCGGGTGACCGTGTCCCCCCAGGTGATCCGGCCGAAGGGTGTCGACGGTGATGAGAAGGACGTTCGGTCGATCGCTCTCCGCCCCGCAGGAGGCGAGGGCGAGGAGGGCGGCGCTCAGGACCGCAAGAGCGGCCGGGACGGTGACGGAGAGAGAGAGACCCGATCTCATCGGGAGACTCCCGGCGGCGGCGCGAAGGAGGGGCGAAGCGCCGGATTGTATCGGCGCTTCGCCCTCCGGACAACAATCAGCGCGCGACGACCAGCTTCCGGGTGATCTTCCGCTCCCCGGCCCGCAGCACCGCGAAGTAGACGCCGTTCGGGACGCCATCGGGGAACCACGGGGTAGTCCGGACGACGCCGTCACCCACCGGGAGCTCGACCAGATGGACGATGCGCCGACCGCCGACATCGTAGACGTCGAGGCTCACGGTCCCCGCGTGCCACGCGGCGAAGCGGAGGAGGGTGCGGTCCGCGACCGGATTGGGCCACGGGGCGTCGAGCATGAGCGAGCGAACGGCGGGACCGCCGTCGACTCGAGCACCCGTGCCCCCGAGAGGAATGTCGATCTCCCAGGCCCCCCGCCCGTGCGTTCCGGCGACGAGCTTCCGCTGGTGGGTCTGGATCTCGAGATCGGAGACGACGGCGTTGGGCAGACCGACCTCGAAGGGGTACCAGTTCGTGCCGCCGTTGGAGCTCTTCCACACCCCGACGTCGGTGGCGATGTACCAGTTCGTGATCTCGTCCGGATCCACGAGGATGTCGTTCACCGGCTGGGACGGGAGATCCCCCGTGACGTCGATCCAGGTGTCTCCCCGATCGGTGGACATGGCGACGTGCGCGAGCCCCTCGGCGTATCCCGAAAACGTCACGAAGATGGTGTTCAGATCCGTCGGGTGGGCGAGTACGCGGAGCGACGTTCCGGTGGGGAACCCGAAGACCGCCGAGTCGATCCAGCCACTGCCCCCGTTGGTCGAGTACCGGACGTGCCCATCGAGCAGGGTCAGGACGACGTTTCCGTCGACCGGACTGATGGAGATCCACTTGGGGTTGCGGTTGTCGACGAGCGCCCAACCGTTCCCCCCGTTGATCGATCGGTAGAGATTGGCGCCCGACACGGTGAAGAGGCGCTGGCCGTCGTGCGGATCGAGATCGGTCGGCGCGACCCACCGTCCTCCCCCGGGCAACCCGCTGTTGATCCAGGTCCAGCTTCCCGTCCCGGAGTTCGTGTTTCGGTAGTGCTCCCCCTGCTGGATCTCCGCATACACCCTCGTGCCGTTGGTCGGGTCGATGTTGCAGACCATGCCGTCGGCAAACAGACCGTTGCTCCAGGTCGTGGTTCCGGACCACTTGTCGGTTCCGTTGTCCTGCGTCCCTCCCATCACGTAGTAAGGGGTGTCGGGGTTGTTGTTCGTGCAGATGTCGTAGAACTGATACGTCACGAGACCCGAGTTTCGGCCGGTCCAGGTCGACGCGTCGTCCGTGGATCGCCAGATTCCCCCGTCGGTTCCCACGTACAGCGTGGTCGTCGAGCCGGGCTCGTAGGCGATGGCGTGGTGGTCGACGTGGACGTTCCCCCCCACCTGGAACCAGAAACTCCCCCCGTTCGTGGATCGATAGAGCCGGATCCCTCCGCTGATGACGTGATCCGCGTCATCGGGGTCGACGACGATCGAGAGGTTGTACCACCCCTGCGAGCCCGCGATGGGGACGCCGACGTTCCGGGCGGTCCAGGTCGCGCCGGCGTCCGTGCTGCGGTAGATGCCGAGGGTGTTGTGCTCCGACGGGTGCGTGTAGTGGGCGTAGATCATGTTCGGGTCGGCGGGCGTCACGGCGATCTTGGACTTCCCGATCTCCCAGGAATAGGGCTGGCCCGTGCCGGCCTTCGACCATGTGAGCCCGTCGTCGGTCGAGACCTTCACGTTGTTCCCGGAGTTCCCTCCGCCCTTGACCGTGTAGACCCGGTTCGGATTGCCCGGCATCCACTTCGCGTCGTAGTAGTCGTCGCCCGACTTCACCGCCTCCCACGTCACGCCCCCGTCCGACGAGCGCCAGAGACCGTCGGTGGCGCCGGCCAGGAACGTACCGTTCGGCCCCGCCTCCACGAAGTGGAATCCGTGGTGTCCGTTTATCGGGTAGGATAGATCGGTCGTCTGCCAGGTGAGCCCGCCATCGGTCGAGCGCAGGATCCCGACGCCGGTGACCCGGTCGATGTTGTTCGTCGCCTCGCCGGTCCCGATGACCAGGAGATCCGGATCGAACGGACTGACGGCGACTCCTCCCACGGCGAGGGTGGGCAGCTCATCCGTCAACGGCGTCCAGGTGCCGCCGGAGTCGGTGGACTTCCACAGCCCCCCGCTCGCCGATCCGGCGTAGATCGTCGCCGGATCCGTAGGATCGAACGCGAGGGCCAGGATGCGTCCGGCGAAGTTCGTGGGGCCCAGGGTGAACCAGGTAGGCGCGCTCCGGCCCGATCCCGACCGGCGCGCGCGCTCCTGCCGGACCTTCCACGCATTCCATCGGGCCCCGACGGGAGGCAGCTCTCCTCCGACCATCCGCTGCTCGTGAAACCACTTCAACCGGTTGTACGGTTTCCAGCCGCTCCCCCGGGTCGTCTTCAGCTCGGGACGCGCCTCGTAGTACGCACCCATTCGCTCGTACCAGTCGGTCACCGGGTTCGTGGCGATCTCGTCCCCGATCCCGGTTCTCCCGGCGGAAGCGGCGGGTCCCGCGGTCAGCGTCAGCGCGAGCAGGAGGAAAACGGTCAGGGCCGAGGCCCGCCGGACCGGGGCCGGGAGAATCGGATGACTCATGGGGAGCTTCCTTTCCGAAGGGCGGAGGATCGAGAAACCCCGGACCGGTCCTCCGGTCCGGGGCTCTCTTCCTGATGGCAGCCCGTTCATGATCTCATGGAACGTGCGCTATTTCGTGACGACCATCTTTCGCGTCATCTGCTCCTCGCCGGCCTTCAAGACCGCGAAGTACACGCCGCTCGGCACGTCGTCCGGGAACCAGGGAGTGGTCCGGATGATGCCGTCGCCCGTCGTGAACTCGGCGAGGTTGATCACGTGGCGACCCTGCACGTCGTAGACGTCCAGGGTGACCGTTCCGTCATGCTTCGCGGCGTAGCGGAGCATCGTGCGGTCGCTCACGGGGTTCGGGAACGGCGCGTCGAGCATCATCCGGAGAGAGACCGGATTCACGTCGAGCTCCGCGTCCGACGCCCCGGGCGGAATGTTGATCTCCCAGGCGCCGCGTCCGTGGGATCCCGCCACGAGCTTGCGCAGGGTGTTCTGGATCTCGAGATCGTGGATCACGACGTTCGGCAGCCCGGTCTGGAACGGGGTCCAGTTCGTGCCCCCGTTCGTCGAGTACCAGACCCCGAGATCGGTTCCGATGTACCAGTAGTCGGGGTCGCTCGGGTCGATCGCGACCGCGTTCGTCGCGTGATCCGGAAGGTCGCCCGTCACGTCGGTCCAGTTCCCGCCCATGTCGGTCGTCAGGGCCACGTGGGCGTAGCCGGCGTAGCCGGAGAACGTGACGAGGGCGGTGTTGATGTCGGTCGGGTGGGCCAGGACCTTCGTAGTGCCCCCGGTCAGGAATCCGTAATTGCTGGTTTGGGTCCAGTTGTCCCCGCCGTCCGTCGAGTACCAGGGGGAGGAGGCGCCGGCGACGGACCAGACCACGTCACCGTCCACGGGACTGATCGAGATCCAACCGGCGGGGTGGCCGGCGACGTTCACCCAGCCCGAGCCGCCTGACGTCGACCGGAAGACGCCGTGCGAGGTCGACGTGAACAGGCGGCTCCCATCGCTCGGATCCGCGTCGACGGGGGTCACCCAGAGGCCCTCGCCGGTGATTCCGCCGTTGATCGGGGACCAGATGCCCACCCCGGCGTTCGTGTTCCTGTGGTGGTTCCCGAACTGCATTTCGGCGTACACCGTGTTTCCGTTGGTCCGGCTGATGTTGCAGACCATTCCGTCTCCACCGAGACCCTGACCCCACGTCGTGGTGCCCGACCACTTGTCGGTTCCGTTGTCCTGCGTTCCGCCCATGACGTAGTACGCGGTGGTGTCGTCATTGTTCACGCAGATGTCGTAGAACTGGTACGTGACGATCCCGGTGTCCCGGTTGCTCCAGGTGTCGCCGTCGTTCGTGGAACGCCAGAGGCCGCCGTCGCTGGCGACCCACACGATCGAGCTGCTTCCCGGCTCGTAGGCGATGTCGTGCATGTCCACGTGGACGTTGCCCCCGATGCCGTAGAAGAAGCCGCCGGTGTTGTCCGACTTGGCCAACGTCACGCCGCCGATGATCACCATGCCGGGATCGTCCGGGTCGCCGGTGCAGACCATGTTGTACCAGCTCTGACCGCCGATGAGATTCGAGCCTCCGTTTCGCTCGGTCCACGTGGCGCCGTCGTCGGTGCTCCGGTAGAAGCCGGTGGTCCCGCCCCCGTCGCCGAGCTCGCCGAACAGCGCGAACAGCCGGACCGGGTTGGCCGCGGTCACCCCGAGCTTCGACTTCCCGATCTGGAAGGAGAACGGCTGTCCGGTTCCCGCCTTCGCCCAGGTCTGGCCGTCGTCGGTGGAAACCTTCACGTTGTTTCCGCTGCCGTCGTTGCCCTTCACGGTGTAGACCCGAGTCGGGTCGCCGGGCTTCCACACCGCGTCGTAGTAATCCCCGCCGACGCGGACGGTATCCCAGGTCGCGCCCCCGTCGGTCGAGCGCCAGAGGCCGTCGTTTCTGCCGGCCAGGAAGGTCCCGTTGACGCTGCATTCCACGAAGTGGCAGCCGCCCCCGCCCCCCAAAGGGGTCGTCAGGCTCGTCGGGATCCACGTGTTGCCGGCGTCCGTCGACCGGAGCATCCCGACCCCGGACACCGCGTCGACGTTGAGCGTGGCCTCCCCCGTTCCGATGACCACGACGTCCGGGTCCGTCTTGTCGACCGCCAGGCCGCCCACGGCGATCACGGGAATGTCGTCGGCGATCGGGGTCCAGTTGATTCCGTTGTCGGTCGATTTCCAGACCCCGCCACTGGCCGCGCCGACGTAGACGATGTTGGGGTCCGAGGGATGGAAGTCGATGGCGAGCATTCGACCCGAGAAGTTCGTCGGGCCCAGCGAGAACCACGAATTGCGGGCCCGGGGGACGGACTCCCGTTCGATTTCCTTCTTGGCCAGCCATGCGTTCCAACGGCCGTCGACCGGGGGGAGCTCACCGTCGACCATGCGCTGTTCGTGGAACCACTTCACGCGGTTGAATGGCTTCCACCCGCTCCCCTTCCGGGACTTGAGCTCGGGCTCGGCATCGAAGACCGCCTGCATCTCTTCGATCCGTTCGCGGAAGATCTCGGAGTCCGTCTTCTCCGCCGCGGACGCGGGGGGAGCTAGGAGAAGGCCCGAGGTGGAGAACAATAGGCCGATCGCAAACAGAATCGTCGCGCCCCGGGGGATCGGGGCGATCGAGGGTGTTGTCATGACCAGGAATACCTCCCGGTTGGGCTGGCCACAGGGACGCCGTACGCGCCGTACGTGATGACTACGTACGCGATGACTACGAGGGGGAACGCCTACTCCTACTCGGCGAGAGGCACACGATACCGCACCTATCATAGCACGAAAGGGGCCCGGCCCCCACCCCCCGGGGGTCGCGGGGAGGTCGCGCGCGGCACCGTCGGGATGAGCGGGTTCAATTCACCCCATGTCGGGAGAATCAGTGAGGCGTAGGTCGGACGGAACGGCCCGACGCGGCGAGCCGGACTCTCCGACGGGAGACCAGCCGCGGATCGCCGCAATCCGGACCTCTCGGCCATCTACCGAGACGACCTCGTCGACGCCCCGCCCCATCAGTCGGCCGGCGAACTCCGATTGGTAGGAGTAGATGCCGGCCCGAGGATCCGAGTCCCAGGGACCGAGGATGGTCAAGATCCGAGCCTCGCCGCCGCCGACCGCCTCGAGCGTCACCACGGTTCCAATGCCGACGCGGGAGGTGTCCACGGTCTCGTGATCGATGAGCCGGATCTTCTCGAGCTCGTCGTGCAGGCGGGCCGCCCGGCTGCTCAAGAGCTCGTGCTTCTGTCGGGCGGCGTGATACTCGAAGTTCTCGCGCAGGTCCCCGAACTCGCGAGCGACGCGGATCGCCTCCGCGTTCTGAGGAATCTCGACCCCGACGAGCCGCTCGAACTCGGACCTCTTCGCCTCCGCCGCGGCGGGCGTCACGAAGATGACGTCCTCCTCGGTTCGCTTGCGGATGTCGGGGTACTTCCGGAAGATCGCCCGCCGGATGTCGGTCTTGCGGTGGTCTTCGAGCGAACCGGCGGAATCGATCAGGTTGAGAAGGTGATCCACGCCCTCTCGATCCGAATTCGCGAAGACGACGAAGGCGAGCCCTCCCTCGTCGAAGTGCTCCCGGAGCGCCGGCCTCAAATCCTTGAACTTCGGGCTGTCGAGCGCGTCGACGACCTTGGACAGGAGGCTGACATTCGCCCGCTCGGCGAGCTCCTCCCGTTCGAGAACGGCCTTGGTGGCCCACACGAACGCGCGGGGAGAGCGGCGTGGTGTCGAAATCGCGTCGAAGACCAGCCGGTAGGCGACGTTCTCGGGCGCCCGCACCCGCAGACTCTCGTACAGACGGGACAGCAGCCGGAAGTCCTTCTCTCCGAAGAAGACGTCGCGGGCCACCAGGTGCCAGTCGAAGGGACGTACGCGCTCGAGCCGATCGTAGAGCTTCTCGCGGTAGCGGCGATCGCGGACGCCCACGATCGTCGCCGCCGCGTCCGGCCCGCGCAGGATCTCGTCGAGGTCGAGCGGAGGCGGGCCGGGCAGTCCGCTCAGTTCTTCGAGCAGGTGGACGATCTCGACGGCCTCCGGGGAACCGGTGAGGGGAGCGCGGTCGAGCTCGGCCCGCAGGCCCTCGATGACCCCCCCCTTCACGGCGCCCCCGCGCTTCGCGAAGCGCCGGGCCATCCCGAGCTTCTCTTCGAGAGAAGCCTGCCGGAACTCGTCGAGCAGCGACTGCTCGGCCACCTCGGTGGACTCGCTCCACTCGAACGCGTTCCGTCTCCGTTTGCTGGACAGGACCTGCGGGTGGGCCTTCGCCCGCGTCCACCACGCCCCCCACTTCCCTCCCTCGATGATCCCGACCATGCACTCCCGGATCTCCGCCGCGGTCAGGCTCCGATCGAAGGAGCGAAGGAGCTCGTGAATGAAGCCCCCGGGATCGGCCTGCGCCTCCGCGGCCACCGCCTGCGGATCGTCGAGCCGCCGCATCATGAAGTGGTCGGGCGGAATCCAGGTGAGGAGCTTTCTCGCCTCGTCGCGCCGGATCACCAGAGGGGAGGACCGCTCGAAGCGGAGCTTGACCTTCTGCAGAGCCA
>JALGZR010000052.1 GCA_025774805.1 bacterium | reverse complement strand
CTGAAACGTGTTGCCCTCCAGGGCGTTACGGCGGCGGAATGGCGGGGCATGGCCTGGCGGCACCCCGTCCACTCCCTCACCGCCCCTTTCCGCACCGCCCACCTCGGGTCCCCGCTCCCAACGCGAACTCTGACCCTATGGTGAACAGGCCCTCCGATGCCGGGAGGTCCAGAGGGAAGGCGCCTGGAAACGAACGGCGGTGACCGCGGGACATCCCCACCGGGGCGGAGGCGGCGGGAAGTCGACGAGACGTCCGCCGGGTCCGCCGGCAGCCGCTGGGTTGCCAGGTAGATCGCCCTGGATCTCGCATCTTGTAGCCAGCTACCCTCGTGTGCGTCGACGCGGCCCCACCTGACCGGGTGGTCGCGACGGAGACCTCGGCCCGGGGGGCAGCGCGGTCGAACGAACGGTCCCTCCGCTTCCAGGCTGCAGCCGTGCCTGACACCGGCTGCGGACTGTGAGCAGGGGGCAACTCGGTAAGGGCACTCGAGACACGGTCAGAAGGTCGAGAGGAGGTATCCGATGCCGGGCGGACCGCACAAGCTCTGGATGTCCTTCGTCGTCCCCGCGGCTGCTCTCCTCGTGGCCGTCCCCGGCTCCCGGGCTCAGCACGGATGGATCATCACCGACAGTTCCGGTGCGTACGAGATCCCCTTCGTTCCCGGCCTCTCCACGTTCAAACTGTGGCTCGAGTGCTGCCACTGGGGGGATCCGGCCGGCGTGTCGACGGCGGAGTTCGACCTCGTGTCGACCCACCCGGCGAACACCGTTCTCTCGTTCATGCCGAGAAACGGATTCATCAACACGGGCGGCCCGACGGACCTGCGACTCGAGGTCGACGGATGCCCCTGCGGGCCCGTGCTGGCGGGAGAGATTCTCGTGCTCCTGACGCAGCCGGGGAGCCTCTGCATCGGACCCTCGGCGAGCGGCATTCAAGCCACGACGAACTGTCAGGGTGTCTCGTCGGAGATCACCTGGCAAGGGCTCCTCTTCGGGGGGGAGTACTGCGGCAAGGGAGCCACGAACCTGTGCGGCATCCCCGACTGGCCCGAGCCGTGCTGCTTTCCGGATGGGCACTGCGAGTACGTCAATCCCATCGACGGTTGTCCGGGAATCGTTCCGCCGATTCCCTGCGAATATTACGATTGTGGGCCCACCGCGGCCGAGTCCGAGAGCTGGGGGCGAGCCAAGGGGCGCTACCGGTAACGGGCGACCGCAGTCCGCGAAGGCTCGGGCAGAGACGAATGCGGGGCAACCCGATCTCCCGTCCAGGGTTCCTCAACCGGGCTCGTCCGGAGCGCTCGTGCTCGCATCCGCTACTTCCGGATCGAACAGCGCCACCTCGGCGAGTGACTTGCGGCGCAGATCCGGAACCTGAGCGTCCGGCGCCGGATGGCCGACGGGAAACAGAATGTAGGGGCGCTCGTTCTTGGGGCGGCCGAGGATGTCGCGGAGAAAGCCCATCGGACTGGGAGTGTGCGGAAGAGTGGAGAGCCCCATGTGGTGGAGTGCCGCGATGAACATCCCGCAGGCGATGCCGACGCTCTCCTTCACGTAGTAGTTCTTGCGCACCGGTCCGTGGTCGCGCACTCCGTGAACCTCCTCGAACACGACGACGATCCAGGGAACGATCTCGAGATACGGCTTCTGCCAGCTCGTCCCGAGGGGCGCCAAGGCCTCGATCCACTCCGGAGGCATCCGTCCTTCTTCGTAGGAGATCCTCTCCTCTCGCTCGGCGGCGATTCGGATCCGCCGCTTGACCTCCGGATTGGAGATCGCCACGAATCTCCACGGCTGCCGGTGCGCGCCCGATGGTGCCGTCGAGGCCGTGCGGATTGCCTGCTCGATCAGCTCGCGGGGAACCGGATCGGGAGAGAAGTGCCGGACGCTGCGCCGCGCGTTCATGAGGCCGTGAAAGAACGCGGCGCGCGCCTTCATGTCACCGTCGTTCAGGCGCTCGCGGCGGTAGGGAACGAACTTCGGCTCGGTCATGGAGGGCTCCCGATGAAATCGAGCGGCCGGTCGCCGCCCGCGTCAGTCTACCCGGAATCGGGTCGCTCTACGACCCGAGGTCGCGCACCATCCGGGCGACGGACCGGGTCCAGAGCTCGGCCTGCTCACCGGGCAGGTGCATGGAGTCCGCCGGGCGAAGCTCGCGAAGCTCCGGCTCGTCCTCCCAGTGAATGGCGGGCACGTCGAGAGCACTCACGAGAACGTCCCAGTAGCGGGATCGGGGCGTGAGGCGCCGCTCTTCCAGCGCGACCGACCCGCGCGCCGGGAGCGCCACCAAAACGGCTCTCCCTCCCCGCTTCTCTAGGCGCTCCACGGCCGCCGTCACCCGCTCGATGACCGGACCGGCGTCGGGAGGCGCGCGATCGGCGCCATCGCCCCCGCCGCCGGGTTCGAATGCCGCCAGGTCGGAGGCCTCGGTGATGTGATCCGGGATCACGGTACGGTTTCGATCCCCACGAAACCGGTGGCTGACGACGGGCCAGCGCCCTTCGGCGAGGGCGGCGGCGAGGTTCGGGAGGTCGAACGCCCGCCCGAGGAAGACCGCCCGCTCTTCGAACGCAAGCTCCAGCCGACGCTCCGCGAAACCGAAGAGCGATTGCCGCATCTCGCGCCACTGAGCGATCCAGCGGCGCGGCCTCTCCAGCCGACGGGAGCTCTGCGAGAAGAAGATCGGGGCGGTCACCTCGACGATCGCGGTCCCCGTGAAGCTCTCGTCCGTCGCGAGATCCTCGAGGACGGGTACCGGACTGGAGCCGTAGATCGCGAGCTGAACCGGCTTCCTTCCCGTCACCTCGCTCCAGGCGTCGAGCTGCAGCCCGCACTGGATTCGCGAGGAGCCGAGGACCACCACCTCGCCCGGATCGTGCGGCCGAACCGCCTCACGGGCCAGCGCCCACAGGCGCCCTTCCTCCATGGGCTCCGGAGCGTAGCCCCTCGCGCGCAAGACGGCCTCGGTGCCCGCCGCGAGAAGCGCCGGCAGTGCGAGCGCGAGCACCCCAGTGCGCCCCCACGAGTTGGTTGGGCGATCAGAACTGGAAGTAGATGAACGCACTGCGCTCCCCCGGAGCGAGAAGGATTCCGAACAGCAACAGGCCCAGGGCGATCCCCCGTGCCCACCATGGAAGTCGCGCCACGGTCCGGCCCAGCGGAACGTCGCGCGTCGTCGCGTGAACGATCACGAGAAGTGCGGCCGTCACCGCGACCATGAGAACGTACTGGCCTCCGAGAACGGTCTCGCCGCCGACCGTCGTCCCGAGCATCACCCGCAGAAGGCGGAAGGTCGCGGCGAAGGAGTCCGCCCGAAACGGCACCCAGGCGATGGTCACGAGGAGAAACGTCACCACCGCCCCGACGGGGCGAAGCGCCGGCCAATGAAGAGCCCAGGAGCCCCCGAAGACCCGCCGCAGCCCGCGCTCCGCGATCAGGAGTAGCCCGTGGAAGCCGCCCCACGCGACGAACCGCCACGACGCTCCGTGCCAGAGCCCTCCCAGAAGCATCGTCGTCATCAGGTTCGCATAGGTGCGCACCCTGCCGCGGCGACTCCCGCCCAGCGAGATGTACAGGTAGTCGCGCAGCCAGGACGAGAGCGACACGTGCCACCGGCGCCAGAAGTCCGAGAATCCGATCGCGCCGTACGGACCGCGGAAGTTCTCCGGAATGCGAAACCCCAGACACCTCCCGATGCCGACGGCACACGTCGAGTACCCGGCGAAATCGAAGAAGATCTGGCACGAGAACGCGAGCGTTCCCGTCCAGGCGTCGCGGACCCCGACCGTTTCCCAGGCGCGGAAGACCTGGTCCGAGACCAGCGCGAGAAGACCGTCGGCGAGGACCGTCTTCTGGAAGAGCCCGAGCGTGAGAAGGGCCAGACCCCAACCCAGGTCATCCGCCCCGGGTCGCCGGTCCTTTGCACACTGCGGCAGAAAATCGCCGGATCGCACGATCGGCCCCGCCACGAGCTGCGGGAAGAAACTCACGTACAGCGCGAAGTCGAGGAGTGAGTAGCGCGGGCGCTGAACGCCCCGGTAGACGTCGATCGTGTAGGAGAGCGTCTGGAACGTGTAGAAGGAGATTCCCACCGGCAGGACGATGTCGGGCGCGGCCGGCCGGTAGGAGACTCCGAAGGCGGCCAGAAGAGCGACGAAGTTCTCGAGCAGGAACGAGCCGTACTTGAAGAAGCCGAGCATTCCGAGGTTGACCGCGAGACTGAGGCCAAGAAGACCCCGGCGGGCGCGGAGATCGCCGACCCGCGCCAGCCGTCGCGCCACCACCCAGTCGACGCCGGTGGAGAGGAAGATCAGGAGGACGAAAGGTGGATTCCAGGCGGCGTAGAACAGGTAGCTCGCCAGCAGCAGGTTGAGCTTCTTCGTCGTCCAGGAGAGGGGAGCCCGGTGCGCCGCCATCACGACGACGAAGAAGATCAGAAACGTAAGCGAGTTGAAGAGCACTCGACTAGAACCACCCGCTGATTCCGAAACCGAGCTGCACGCCGGTTCCCTCCCTCTCGATGGGGCGCTCGACGGTCGTCGTTCCTCCGGCGACCTCCAAAACGGCGTTCTCCTCCTCCTCCCAGTTGATGAAGTCGGCCCGCGCGTGGAAATCGACGGCGAAGTCGGGGGTAGGGAAGTAGAGGAGCCCTCCGCCGAAGACGACGCCGGGGCCCCGGGTCTCGAAATCGAGGGCTCCCTCCGTCGCGCGCGCCAGCATTCCGCCGACGCCGCCGTACAGGTAGGGGCGGAACGCGTCCGGGTTCCGGAAGAGGTAGACCCCCTCGAGCGTGCCGGACGAGAACTCGAAGTCGATGTCGTTCCGGGACGTATCGTGACGGGATGCGGTCACGCTCAGCCGGAGCGAGAACGAGGGGTCGAAACCGTAGCCGAAGAACAGACGGGCCCCTCCCCCCCTCTCGTCCACCAGGACCGGAGCCACCGTCGTCTCGTCGGCGGAGTCGAGGTGGTTGGCATGGAGGAGAAGACCGACATGGAGGCCCTGCGTGTCGGCCCCGGCCGAGGTCGGGATGAGCAGCGCCGCCGCGACGGTGACGAACGGGGCGATGCGGCTCCACCCGGCGGGAGCCGATCGGGAGTCGGAGCGGGTTGCGGGAAAGGTCATGATCGGACTCCTGGCTCGGGGGGGTCGGTGGTTTCGATCCCGTAGCTCTGGATCTTCTTGTGCAGATTCGTGCGGTCGATCCCGAGAAGGCGCGCGGCCGCCGACACGTTGCCCGCCGCGGCGGTCAGCGCCTCCCGGATGCACGCGGTCTCGAAGCGCCGGCGCGCCTCCACGAGCCCCCCCACCCGCTGGATCTCCTCCGGAGAGACGGCGGGAATGCCGCCGGCCGGCGGACGGGCCGGCGAAGGGGCCGACCGACCGGGGACGGCCGGCGCGCCCTCCCGCTGCCGGAACTCTCCGGGTCCTCCCTCGCTAGCTGGGGGAGTCCCCGCGCCCTCCGCCGGACGCGCGTCGGTGCCGAGGCCCGCCCGCGCGAGATCCCCGAGACCGATCTCGGTACCGCGCGCCATGATCGCGAGGCGCTCCACGGCGTTCTCGAGCTCGCGGACGTTTCCCGGCCACGCCGATCCGCTCAGCGCGCGAATCGCCTCGGCGGAGAAAGTCAGCGGCGGGCGGTTGTTCTCCCGCAGGAAGCGTTCCAGGAAGTGATGGGCGAGCCGAGGGATGTCGTCGCGACGATCGCGCAGCGCCGGCGCCACGATCGGGACGACGTTCAATCGGAAGTAGAGATCCTCCCGGAACCGTCCCTCCCCCACCTCGACCGCCAGGTCCTTGTTCGTCGCCGCGAGCACGCGCACGTCCACGCGAATCGTCCCCGATCCCCCGACGCGCTCGATCTCACCCTCCTGGAGCGAGCGCAGCACCTTCGCCTGCGCTTTGAGGCTCATGTCCCCGATCTCGTCGAGGAACAGCGTTCCCCCGTCGGCCTGCAGAAACTTCCCGTCGCGGGAGGCATCGGCGCCGGTGTAGGCCCCCTTCGTCGCGCCGAAGAGCTCGCTCTCGATGAGCTCCTCGGGAATGGCGGCGCAGTTCACCTTCACGAACGGTCCGGCGGCGCGGTCGCTCGCCTCGTGGATCGCGCGCGCGATGAGCTCCTTGCCCGTCCCACTGGCCCCGAGGATGAGGACGCGCGCCGTGCTCGGACCGGCGCGGGCGATCTCCTCGCGGACCTTCCGGATCGGCTCGGACTCGCCGATCATCGTGTGCCGGTCCGTCTCGCGCGCCTTCAGCTCGCGGAACTCACGGCCCATCGTGTCCAGATCGAGCGCGTTGCGCACCGCGACGAGCACCCGCTCTTTCGTGAGCGGCTTCTCGAGGAAGTCGAAGGCACCCTCCCGCGTCGCCTCCAGCGCGACCGCGACGGTGCCCTCCCCCGAGATCATCACGACCATTCGATCGGGGTCGTTTCGCTTGATCCGGCGCAGCATCTCCAGCCCGTCGATCCCCGGAAGGTTGACGTCGAGGAGAACGAGGTCCGCCCCGGTTTCCGCGAGCACGCGGAGCCCCTCCTCTCCACTCGCCGCCTCGTTCACCTCGAACCCCTCGGAGCGAAGGACCATTCCCAGCGTTCGACGGATGTTCTTCTCGTCGTCGACGACGAGGATTCGCCTCTTCATCGCTCTTCCACTCCCTCCGCCACTCCCGGAACGGGAGGGGCGGCCGAAACGTCTCCGGACGGCCCCCCCGGCGGCCCGTCCGGCAACCGGACCGTGAACGTCGTTCCGACCTCGGGAACGCTTTCGACCCGGATCGTTCCGCCGTGACCGCGAACGATCCCCTCCACGATCGCGAGGCCGAGCCCCATGCCCTCCGACTTCGTGGAGAAGTTCGGCTCGAACACGCGCTCCCGGTTTTCCCGGGAGATGCCGCACCCCTCGTCCCGTACCGTGAGGATCGTCGCCCCGTCCCCGATCGAGGTGCCCAGCTCCACCCGCTCGGGGCGCCCGGCCTCCCGGCAGGCGGCGAGACCGTTGTCGACGAGGTTGATCAGGGCGCGCCTGAGCTCGGACTCGTCGAAGCGGGCCGCGACCCCTTCCGCCGGCCCGTCCCACGCGACTCTCTCCTCGCCGTAAAGACGGACGAGCTCCCGGAGGAGGGGCGCGAGATCGCCCGAGCGGGGTCGGGGCTCCGGAAGCCGCGCGAACTCGGAGAACTCCCGCACGAGGCGGCGGAGCGATTCGACCTCCTCGTTCACGATCTCGAGACACTCCCGGAGGAGAACGCTGTATTCGTCCAGCGCGGCGTCGTCGTGCGGCCGCCCTCCTGCCGGTGCCCCGACTGCCGGTCCCGCACCCTCGGGCGCGTCGCCTGCGGTCGCCGTATCGTCGGCCGGCCGCCCTTCCTCACGCTTCGCCGGGAAGCGATCGGCGAGTTGCTGCACGGCGAGCTGGATCGGAGTGAGCGGATTCTTGATCTCGTGGGCGAGGCTGCGCGCGAGATCGCGCCAGGCGGCGACGCGCTCGAGCCGCGCGAGCTCCGCCCGCTGGGTCGAGAGCTCCGCCACCATTCCGTTGAACTCCTCCACGAGATCGCCGACCTCCCCTGGAGCCTCCGCTCTCACCCGCGTGTCGAGGTCGCCCGTCGCGACGCGGCGCGCGCCTGCCGCGAGAGCCTCGACCGGACGGGCGATGCGTCCCGCGAGGCGGGCTCCCACCACGATCGCCACGAGCAGGAGAACGACGTAGCCGAGAAGGAAGGGCGCCACGTAGGACACGAGCCGGCGCGTGCGCTCCTCCCGGTAGCGGCGGAAGAGCGGCACCGTCTCCTTGATCCGATCCGCCCTCGCCACCATGCCCGCGGGAAGACCACCATGCCCGCGGGAAGAGGCCGCGCGAGGAGGACGATCTCCTCTCCTCCGCTGCCGATGCGATCCACCAGCGCGACCAGGTGCTCTTCCACCCTCTCCGGACCGACGACCGCCGCGCGCGCCTCCCCGGCGTGCGACCGCGCCCACTGTTCCACGGCGGCCGGGACTCTCCCCGCGCCGTCCGTTCCCCGGAGCGGGCCCGCCTCCGGATCTCCTACCGGGACCGAAAGCCCTCCCGGTATCGCCGGCAGCCGACCGGCCGCGATCTCCGGAATCCATCTCTCCGTCAGATCCGTCTCGAAGCGTTGCTTCTCCGCGCGAAACCGAACGCGCGATTCCTCCAGCGCGGCGTCGAGCGCCGCCGTGATGTCCCGCTCGAAAGAGGGCGAGAACGTCTCCTCGAACAGGTTCCAGACCAGAACCGTGAGAGGGGCCGCCGGCAGCAGCGCCACCACGACGAACGCGACCACCAGCCGGGTCCTAATCCGTCGCATCGTCCAGCTCCTCGGGAATGAACCAGGCCGAGAACCGCTCTCTCTCCGCTCCCGACTCCGTCCGCTCGCCGCCGCGATAGAAGAACCGGATGACCTCTCCGAGGCTCACCGACACCTCTCGCGTGTCGGATCCGGGAACTTCCTCCCGTTCTCGGTTCTCTCCCCCCGCGACCCAGGCCCCGAGGCGCCGCGACTCCCTCGGAGCCAGCGGGTGGAGCTCGAGCCCCACGCGAACGCGATGGCGTGCTCCCGGCTCGAGACCCGCGATCGGCGTGACCGGCAGGCGGGGAAGAACGTCGAAGAAGCCCGCGAGCGAATCCAGATCGGCGAAGTTGCGCACGTCCCCCACGCCTTCGACGAGGAAGATCTCCTCCCAGAGATCGAAGGCGATGCGAAAGGAGATCCGATTCCCGGCGACCACCCGATCCCGCCCGTCCAGCACGTCGAGCGCCATCTCGACGGCGGAGGGAAGGCCGCTCTCCAGAGACGACGTGATCCGTTCTCCGGGAAGGTCCGAGGTGACGAGCGAGCAGATCAGGAGGGTTCCGTCGCGGAGGGGGATGACCCGGTCCACCCGGGGGACGCCCTCCTCGGCGCCGATCGGTGAAGCGCCGTTCGCGAGTAGCGCCGCGGCGGCGAGCGCGAGCAACCGGGGGACGAGCCGCCGGAACGCACGCCGGCTCCGCCCGAACCGCCGGAACGCACGTCGGCTCCGCCCGAGTCGTCGGAACGTGCACCGATTCCCTCCGAGCCGGCGAGGCGCCCGAATCCGAGCCCGGACTCGAAAAAGAGTCCGCCCGTACATCAGAAGTTCCATCCGAGGGCCGCGTGGGCGCGAAACGATTCCCGGACGGGGGAATCCGTGATCGGCACGCCGAAGTCGATTCCGAGGCAGTGGATCCAGGGCAGGCGGAGCCGGAAGCCGTATCCGGCGGAGGCGGAGACGTCGTCCCAGTCGACGTCGGTTCCGGTCCATCCGTCGCCGGCGTCGACGAACAGCACGGCCGCTACCCGCGGATCGGCGGAGTTCCCGGCGAGACGGGCGCGGAACTCGAGAGACGCCGTCCAGAACCTGGTGTCGCCGCCCGACGGAGAGAGCGACTGACCGGGGAAACCGCGAACGGTGTAGAGACCTCCGAGGTAGTAGCGGTCGTACCAGGGGGCGGCCTCTCCGATCGCACCCCCCTTCAGCCGCAGGGCGAGCCCGCCACCAAGCAGCCGGCGGTAGGCCCGGAGATCGGCGGTGACCGCGACGACGTCCGGCCCTTCGCCCAATCGCCCCTCACCCCGCAGGCGACCCCACAGCCCGGAGGCGGGGGTCGCGGCGACGCGGCGACGCGACCGCGTGTCGACGGCGAGCTGCGCGTGGAAGATGCTGCGATTCGCGATGCCCACGTGAGAGGCGATCGCGGGAGGCAGCTCGTCGAAGGGAAGCTCGTCGCCCCGCTCGATCTCCCGGAACTCGTCGTCCTCGGCCGCCTCGGGCACGGAGTCGGAGTCGACCGATTCGAACCCGCCGCCGATCTCGATCGCCCAGCTCCGGCCGATCCGGCGACCGAGGTGGGCCTCGAAGAGCCCCCGCCCCAGCCGATGCTCGTACTCGGTCTCGTCGACGTAGTACGTGCGCGTCGTGCCGTACCCGCCCGCTCGGATTCCCCAGAACGTCTGTCCGTCGCCGACGCGGGGCTCCTCGAGAAGGAACTCCACTCCGGCGATCCGGTAGCCCAGCTTGACCTGCAGGCGGATTCGCTCGCCCCGTCCGAGGCGGTTGTCGAAGCGAAGCTGGGCGGGGATCAGATACCAACCGTCGAGATCCCGGAAGCCGGTCCCGAAACGGAACTCGACTCCTCTCTCCTCGACGAGGAGATCCAGCGCGACCCGGCCCCGCACGCTGCCGACCCTCGTCCGGAAGTCGACGGAAGTGAAGAGCTCGCTCGCGCGGAGCGCGTCCACGGCGTCGAGGAGACCGTCCGGCGTCACGGGATCTCCCTCGGCGAGCGGAAAGTAGAGAAGCGCGATCTCGCGTGGGGTCCGGTCGTTTCCGATCAGCGCGATCGTCTCGAGCTCGAGAGGAGCCTCGGCGGCGGCGGCCGGGACGGCGGCCGTGAGCAGGAGCAGGGGCAACAGCAGGCGTGGGTAGGAAGACACGTTGTTTCCTCGGAGGGGGTCATCCTCGAGAGAAAGCAACCATCGTTCCGGACGGGCGCCCCCGGTCCGGCCGCGGGCACGGAGCCCCCAACTCACTGGAAGCGAAAGGGTTCCCGCACGCACCGCTCGCCGGACCGGCGGCGATCAGGGCCACGTTACCGTTCGGTGTGAATTCTCGCCACACAGGAATGACCCGGCCGCGAAGGGACCGAGGCGAATCGGCACGGTCATCGGGGGGACCTAGGGGCAGTCCCCTTCCTTCGTGACGTCGCTCGCGAGGAACCAGTAGGGCCGACCGTCCTCCCGCCGGCGGAGCCGCCAGACCATCTCTCGGTACTGGCCGTCGAGGCAGTACCAGATGGCCGTGGTCTGAAGCTCGCCGCCGACCTTCTCGTTCTTCGTCTCGTCCGGCTCGCCCCAGCGCTCCGCGAACGCGTCGGGACTCGTGGCCTCGATCTGGTCGTCGTCCCAGTCGTCGCCCAGTTGGATGTGAGTGGAGGCGCAGGCGGCGAGCGCGACGACCGTGAGCGAAAGGAGACCTTGGAGGAGGAGGCGATGCATCGTGACCGCCTTTCGTTCGAACCGTGGGATGACCGTTCCGGCCGGAGCCCGGGGAGGCGGCCGACTCGGAGGGCGTGACTCTTCGGGGTGAGCTCGATCATACCCCATCCGCTGCGCGCGGTGGACCGGAGGAGGGAGAGAGCGCCACTCCCCTCCCTGAGATGACGCCTCGCCCGGGTGGGTGCTACGATGAGCCGGAATCGAATCGGATCCCCCGTGCTCGACGGCAACGGAGATCCCCCCACTCGAGGGCGAGGTCATGGGTCGAAAGAAGAGCGTGTCGCGTTTGACCGCGAAGGATGTGATGACCACGGACGTGCTGTGCGTCCATCCGGATTGGCCGGTGGAGCAGCTCGCCGACTTCCTGGTGGAGAACGCGATCTCGGGAGCTCCCGTCACGAACGCAGGCGGAGAGCTGGTCGGCGTCGTGTCACTGACCGACATCGCCCGGAGCGATTCGCAGTCCACCGACCCCCGGGCCGTGACCCGTCACGAGTACTATCTCCAAGTCCTCGAGACGGATTTCGGGGGAGAGGATCCGGGGTCCTTCCTCTTCGAAGAGCCGCATGTGAAGATCCGGGAGATCATGACCCCGGTGGTCATCGACGTCCAGGAGGACGCTCCGATTCGGGACGTGGCGGACAGGATGATTCGTAACCGCGTTCACCGGCTGTTCGTGACCCGCGAGGGGAAGGTCGTGGGAATCATCTCGGCTCTCGACATGCTTCAGGTCATCCGCGATCGCTAGCCTGCATCTCTCACCAGGTTCGTCGTGCCCGCCTCCCGGAGGAGCGGGAGGGAGCCCTGTCATCGGACCCGGATTGCGCGATGCGACGCGCGAAGGGTCCGCACCTTCGGGAGGAGCGCCGTGCCACTTACGATCCGAGGGGTCGAGTACTTCACGATCATGGTCCGTGACCGGCCGGGCGAGGCCTACGCGCTGCTCTCACGGGTAGCCGCGGCCGAGGTGAATCTGCTTGCGTTCGACGCCATTCCCCTGGGCCCCGATCACACGCAGCTCGTCCTCTACCCCGAGGACGTCGATCGGCTCGCCGAGGTCGCCGAGAAGGGCGGTCTCGTCTTCCAGGGGCCGACACGCGCGTTTCTCATCGAGGGAGACGATCGGCTCGGAGCCCTGGCCGACGTTCACTCCAGCCTTTCCGACGCCCACATCAACGTGTACCGCTCGAGCGGCGTGACGGACGGCCGGGGCGGGTTCCGCTACATCCTCCACGTCAAGCCCGAGGACTGGGCGGCCGCGTCCGCCGCCCTCGGGGTCTGACCGGCCGTCACGATTCGGCGACGAGGATCCCGGTCCGGCCCCGTGGTTCCCGGTTCCGGCCCTCTCGTGAGCACCTAGATCCCGCATTTCTCACCAGGACGCCGCGAAGACGCCGCCGCGCGCGGCACGGTCCTTGCCGGTTCCATCGCGACCGGATCCTCCCCGAGGAGCGGGGCGGTTTGCTCCGAACCCGTCGATGGCTCACGCGGGGGTTGGCCGGCGTCGTGCTCGTCGCCGGATCGGTTCCGGTGGGTGCGCTCGTCTGGCTCGGCCAGCGCTTCGAGTCCGCGGGGAGCGCGCCGCCGGAGCTCGGCCTGAGCCTTGCCGACCTGAACCTCCCGCGCGATCCGAGCTTCGTCCCTTCTCCGTCGGACGGCTCCGCCCCGTTCCTCGTGCGCCATCGGGGCGCCGGCCTCCCTCCCTCGGACGGCCCCGCCCCGTCTTTCGTGCGCGAGCCGCGCTCCGGTCCGCGCCCGTCGCCCGGCTTCGGCCCATCGCTCGTACTCGTCGGCGATCCGGGGTGTCCCGCGTGTGTCCGGGTGAAGGAGGACTTCGAGCTCGATCCCTGGCCGTTCGGGGTCGGCGTCGGTCTCGCGATCGTGGAGCGAAGCGAGCTTTCCGGGGAGGCGCTCGATTCCCTGGGTCCCGGGCTCTTTCCCGTTTTCCTCCTCTTCGACGCGGACGGAAGACTGCTCGATCACCGGCGCGGCTATCGATCCCCTCGCCGGTTGCAGCGGTGGGTGGAGTCCCGAATCGAGGAAGCCGCGTCCGGGGCCGCGCGCCCGTGAGCCGGAAGGCCGGCGCCGGCGCTCGCGCGGCGGGGCTGATTGCGATTCCCCTGATGGCGGCCCTCGGCGGCGCGCCGTTCGTTCCCGGGGTCGGCTCCACCCTGCGGCGCGAGCTCCGCCCGGAGGCAATCGCCGCGCGATGGGGGGGCGGACGTCTCCTCGATCCCCGATCCGGGGTGCGTCAGGTCTCTCCGAATGACTGCGGGCCCGCCGCGCTGGCCCACGCGCTGCGGTCTCTCAGCGACTCCGTGCCGTATCCCGGTCCGCCGATCGTCGTCGAGCTCACACCGGGGGGAGCGCGTCTGGGTCAGCTCGCCGAGCTCGCGCGCGCCCGAGGACACCCGGCCCGGGCGGTCCGACTCTCCCCCGGTTCGCTCGACTCGCTGACTCCGCCCGCCATTCTCCACGTGCGCGGACGACATTTCGTCGTGCTCGAGGGGCGTGCGACGGGGGGAGAGTGGCTCGTCCACGACCCGTCGCTCGGTCGGATCCGCTATCCCCGGGCCGCCCTGGAACGGCAGTGGAACGGAGTCGCACTCGTGTTCGACGACGTCTCCGTTTCCCTTGACCCGTTTCCCGACGCGCACGACTCTCTCGCGGAGAGTGTCCCGAGCCGGTGCGCCCTCTCTCGCGGCGGGAGGATCTCCGATGAGGTTTCCAGGCCGTTCTCTCCCGGGGATGGCCGGGATCCCGGTCCTGGCCGTTCTCCTCTTTCCGGCGGGGCCCGGCCCCGTCGAGTCGGGCGATTCGCCGGACCTGATCGTCGCCGGATGCAACGTGCTCACCCCCGGTCAGGTCGGAATCCGGGAACTCGTCGGCGACATCGGGGACACCGTGGGAGTGCCGGTCACCGTCCACACCGATAGTCCTCTCGAGTCCTTCACCCTCTACGTCGACTTCCCGACGACCCTCCTGAGATATGCCGGCGTGGGCGTGGGCAATCTGACTCCGTCCTGGTGGATCGACGGAACCTATCTGGAGCCGCGACAGCAGGCGAGAGTCGTCGGCATCACGCCCGCCGCTCCCGTGCCGGACGGCGCCGTGGGTCAGCTCGCGATCCTGCGCTTCGTCGTGCTCGGAGGCGGAACGGGGGTGTTCCGCGTGCCCGAGAGTGACTACGGGGACGATCTGGCGGGCTACACGAGTTGCGACTCGTCCTGGACGAGCCCGTTGGAGCCGGCGGGGTGGGGTCGGATCAAGAGCGCATTTCGCTAGTCCGCGTTTCTCGCCCGGCGGACCCGTTCGCTCACTCCGCCTCTCGCGCGGGCGGCAGTACATCCCGGAACACGACGCCGTAGATGTCCCAGACCGTCACGAAGAGCGCGGCGAGAATCGGTCCGATGAGGAACCCGACCAACCCGAAGAGGAGAATCCCCCCCAGCGTCGCGAAGAGTATCAGGAGATCGTGCATTCCGGAGTCGCGCCCGACGAGCCGGGGGCGCAGCACGTTGTCGATGCTTCCCGCCACGAGCCCGCACCAGGCGGCGAGACCGATCCCCGCGAAGATCCGACCCGACGAGGCCAGAACGATCGCGGCCGGAACCCAGACGAGCGCGATTCCGATCCCGGGAATGATGGAGACGACCATCATCACCGCTCCCCAGAACACCGCCCCGTCGATGCCGGCGACCGCGAACGCGATTCCCGCCAGCGCCCCCTGGAGCACGCCGATGATGAGCGTCCCCTTCAACGTGGCGCGCGTCACGGAGACGAACTTGTCCATCATCCGTTCCTCGTCCTCGGGCGGCAGCGGCAGATAGTAGAGGATCTTCCGCAGTATCGCCGGCCCGTCGAGATAGAAGAAGAACATCACGTAGAGCATCAGGATGAAGTGGACGAGGAAGCCGAGCGTTCCCCGGGTGGCGGCGGACAGGCTGTCGAAGAGAAAGGCCCCGAATGAGCCCACGAGCTCGCCCGCCCGGGTGAGCACCTGCGTGCGATACGGCTCCAGGGCCTCGACGAACGGAAGGGCACGGAGGCGATCGAAGAGCTCGCCGGGATTCTCGACCCAGTTCTCCACCCAGGGGCGCGCCGTCTGCGCCACCCTGAACGCCTCGCCGGCCACGACGCCGGCGAGCATGAGGGCCGGCCCGATCAGGACCAGAAGCAGGAAGAAGACCGTCACCGCCGCCGCGAGTCCCCGACGGCCTCGAAGGGCCCGCGTGATCCGACCGAAGAGCGGGTAGGTCAGCCCGCTGAAGATCGCCGCCAGGAGAAGCGTCAGGAGGAACTGTCGAATCATCGCGACGAATGCCGCGGTGATCGCGACGAGGAGCAAGAGCAGGAATACCTTGCGGAATCGATCCGGATCGGCGACGACGCCCATTCAGTCCTCCCGCTCCACGCGGAGGATGACGAATCCTTCGTCGGGCTCGTGGAGCTCGGACACGAAGCGATAGCCCTCCCGGTAGTTCTTCTTCAGCGCGAAGCGGGCGAAGCGGTCGGCCGCCCCGGCAGGGTCGCGCCGGAAGTCCGCCCGCCCCCAGTGCTCCAGGTAGACGAGGGACGTGATGCGGTCGTAGCCGCGGGCGAGGGCGAGCTCGAGCAACCGGCCCTCTCTGCGCTCCCGCGCGGCGATCGGGTCGAGGTTCAGCCCCTTCCCCGACATCGTGGGGAACCGGGTGGAAAATGCCACGATCCCGTCGTCGAAGGAGAGCAACCCCGGCCTCTCCTCCCCGTAGTGCTCGCGAACCCGCGGGGCGAGCTCGTAATAGAATCGCGCATACTTCGCATGGTAATCCGGCGGGCGGTGGAAGGCGAGAAAGACGGAGATCGAAGCCACGCACCACCCGCCGATCCACACGGAGGCGCCGACCGGCGTCCGCGCCCAGCCCCGAACGAAGCGGTCGAGCCAGCGGACCGCCACCAGCCCCACGAAGAGCGTGGACACCGGGTAGTACCAGTGCCACTGCTGGACGGATCTCACGAAGAGGAAGTTGTACGCGCCCAGAAGGAGGACCCCGAACGCGAGCGCGACAAGGAATCGATCGACCCGCGCTGCGTTCCTCGAGATCTCCTCCCGCTTCCGGCGGACGCCGACCACGGCCGCAAGAGCGAGATGGACGAGCGCGACGGCCACCGGCAGGTCCATCTGGGCGTGGCGGATCACGAGCGCGATTCGATCCCCCGCCTCCCCGCGCAGCAATCGGCCCAGATCCGCGAAGTTCTCCGGACGCGGATGGGGGAACGTCGACTTGAGCGCCCCGCTCGTTGGGAACGCGGCCCCGTACCGGAGCTCTTTGAACAGCAGGTATCCCCCGACCACGGCAAAGAAAACCCCCATCACGACGAGGATCCGCGCCCTCGCTTCCCGCGATCGCGCCGACTCGACGCCGAGAACCGCGATCAGGGCGACCGCGAAGAACCCATGGTCTAGCCGGGCCAGCGTGAGGAGTCCCAGCAGCGCACCGAAACCGGCGGCCGCGCTTGGTGAATGCACGATCTTCCCCCGAATGAAACGATCCGCCGTCACGCCGAGCATGAAGATCACCAGCGCGCTCTCCATTCCGTTCACGTGGCTCCAGAGCGTGCCGTAGAGGGGCAGGGTCCCCTCGGTGGGAACCCGGAGAGAGAGGTCGGTCAGCCACCCCGCCCAGATCGGGAGAAGGATCACGGCATAGGCCCCCACGGGAAGGGTCACGATCATCGGGGAGGATCCGGTCTCCCGGTCCGCCATCGCCCGCAGCAGAAGAGCGATTCCCGCCGTGAGAAGCAGAAGCCCGAAGAGGAGCGTGCCCCGGAGGAGTCCGGGCTCGCCCACGCCGAGGCGGGGCAGCAACACGAACATCCCTCCGGTCAGCACCTGCCAGAGGGGATGAAACCCGTTCGTCTCGTGGCGCTGATCGAACGTGGTCCGTCCGGTCTCGGCCAGGTTGCGCCCGACGGTGAGGTAGTAGAAGGCGTCGGCCGCGAGGTACCCGAAAGGCCGGAACCGGTCGGAGCCGCTCAGATCGACGAGCACCGGCAGGACCACGAGGGCGAGTGTCGTGACGAGGAGGATTCGGGAGAGGATCGGGTGCCGAACGTGCTCCATCTCGACCCTTGGCAGCACTCTCGCGGGTACGCTCCGTGACCCGCGACCGCGGTGGCACGGGGATCCCCGGAAGCGACGCGACCGGCGGGGATCGAGACGAGAGTGCCGCGCATCATAGCACAGGGCCCCCCGACCCGGTCCGGTCGGATGGTCCCGCTCGGGCGGTCCCCCTGGGCGCTCCCGGGTGGGGACCGCACCGGACCCACGCCCATCCGGGGCGTGCTAAGATGCGAAGATCAGCCGGTCCTGTGAGGCCCGTGCCGTGCCCACCTCCTCGAGGTAGCGAGCCATGCGATCGTTCCGCCTCCGAACCGTGTGCGTCCGACGTGATCCGCGTCCGGTCGTCAGCCTTCTCTGCGTCGCGGCCGTCACCCTGCCGATGGCCGCGCTCGCCGCTCCCGGAGATACCACTTGGGTGCGGACGTTCGATCACGACTTCTACAACTGGGCGACTCCGCACTATCAGACGTTCACGTTCCCGGACGATCCGTCCATGTGGGAGAGCATCCGCCTCTTCTACACGATCGAGTGTCCCGACCCTCCGAACGACTGCGACCCGTGGGACCGCCTCGGGTACATGCGGGTCGTGACGCCCCAGGGGGAGGTGGAGATCGCGCGCATCGTCACGCCCTACGACATCACGGGCCCCAATCGGCCCGGCACCTGCACGTGGGAGATCAACGTCTCACCCTACAAGGCGCTTCTCCGCGGCGAAGTCGAGCTCATGAACTACATCGAGTCGTGGATCGGAGGGAACAACGGGTGGATCGTGACGTGCGATTTCGCGTTCGTCGAGGGAGAGCGCGCCTGGGAGCCGTACAAGGTCGTCAACCTGTTCCAGGACGACTACCTGCTCATCGGGGACCCGAACGATCCGGTCGAGAACCAGATCCCTCCCGAGCTCGTCGAGATCGACCCGCGGGCGGAGAGGGTCAAGGTACGTGTCTTCGTAACCGGACACGGACAGGCGAACACCCTGAACTGCGCGGAGTTCTGCCCTCTGACCCACACGGTGACGGCGAACGGGGATGATTACAGCCGCCTGATCTGGCGCACCGACTGCGCGTCGAATCCGTGCAGCCCCCAGGGGGGCACGTGGCAGTTCAGCCGGGCGGGATGGTGCCCGGGATCGGACGCCCCCGCGTGGACCTCCGACATCACGTCCTCCGTGACTCCGGGAGAGACGGCCCTGATCTCCTATACCGTGCAGGACTACGTGAACGACTGCCGGCCGGACAATCCGGAGTGCGTCGACGGAGTGACGTGCGCGCTGTGCGCGTACAACGGGGGAAGCCACACGCCACCCCACTACACGCTGCAGTCGCAAGTCGTCTTCTACAAGCCGCACGACGGCATCGTCGGAGCCGATCCGGCCACGGCCGCCGACCCGGCGGAGATCGACCTCGCCCAGAACCGCCCGAATCCGTTTCTCGCCGCCACCGAGATCGGCTACGTGATCTCCCGGGGAGGGCCGGTCCAGCTTCGAATCCACGACTCCGCCGGTCGCCTCGTGCGGGAAGTGCGAAGGGCCCACCCGCGGGGCGGCTCCTACACCTGGAGCTGGGACGGCACGGACGCCGGAGGAAGCCGGGTCGCGTCCGGAGCGTACTTCTACTCCATCCACGCCGCCGGGGAGATGATCTCGCGCAAGATGATCCGAGTGGAGTAGTCATCGCCGAGGGTCGGAAATGCAGGCTAGAAGAGTCCGCTGCCGGGGATACCCGTGCTCCGCCGCCCCCGGAACCGGTCGCCGCGCTCGGCCTGGATGTCGGGCAGATCGGTGACGTTGATGCGGAGGTAGTACTGCCATTCTCCGCCGAGAAGGCGACGATCGAACGCGAGCTGCCAGCAGTGGATTGTCCGCTGGACCGACCACTCCTGGCGCGTGTTCTCCCCCTGCTGCAGGTCGTACTCGGTCATGAAGCGGAGATTCCACCGTTCGGTCGGAGACCAGTCGGAATTCCACACCACGTTGGAGGTTCCTCCGCGCCGCGCGGTGTGACTGAGATCGATCCGCCAGACGCCGGCCCGCCCCCGGCCGCGCTGCTGATCCATCTCCGAGAGGGGCAGGTCTCCCGGATCCCGGAACGGATCGTCCGGGCGCTCGGGTCCTCCGGCGGGGGGAGGCGGCAGATCGCCGGCATCCTCCGGGTGCGACGAAGGGCGCTGAAACATCCGGGAGTTCAGACCGATCCGGGTGGTCACCGAGCTGCTCAGAAGATCCCAGTTGTAGACGTCGTGCGAGACGCTCCAGGTTTGGTTGATCGACTGTGAGGAGAGGACCCGCAGGGAGCTCGTCAGATTGGAGAGGGGTCTGCGTCCCTCGTCCTCGGCGAGGAAATCGTAGCTGATCGAGTTCCCGAGACTGAATACGTCGAACCGCTTCTCCTCCCCTTTCCAATCGATCTTCGACTGCACCAGGTTGTTGAGCGACATGCTCATCCGGCTCGTCTTGCGAGTAGTCCCTCCGATGCCGCCGAACGAGGCGAAGCGGTCCTGCAGGTTTCCGTTCTCGTCCCGGTAGAAGTACTCGCGGAAGTCGGGCGCCCAGTTCCAGGAGATGCGGGGCTCGATCACGTGACGGAGTCCGCGGCTCGGACCGATCGGTCGCAGGAAGGTCCCGTAGAGCTTCGTATCCGCGCTCACCGCGGCGCTGTAGGTCGCCCGGGTCGCGTTCGACTTTCCCAGCCGGTCCTCGTTGACCCAGACGACCTCGCCCGAGGCGGAGGGGCGAATCTGGAGATAGGGAATCGGCGTTCGATTCACGGTCAGCCGCGTATTGGTCTTCGCGCCCGTCCGCCGGTCCTCGTCGTCGTTCTGATCCACCGTGCGCAGGCTCACGAACCGGGAGTCGAGGTTGTAGTAGATGTCGTCGAGCCACCCCGCCTTACGCTCCTCCCCCTCTCCACCGCCCGATCGGCCCACCCGGCCCGAGAGGGGACGGCTCGGCTGGCTGAAGGCGACCAGGGGCAGGGTCTCGTTGATCTGACCGGTGTCGAGGTTCTCGCGTCGCTCGACCTCCGCCCGCAGGGAGCGGTTCGATCCCGGAAAGTTCTTCGTGAAGGTGGCGTGGGATCGAAGATCGCGGTTGAGGCGCTGGTCGTCGTCGATGTCCCGGTAGATCGAGCTCGTGGACACGAAGCGCGCGCTGCCGTTGAGGGTCATCGTCTCCGAGAGAGACTGCCGGTGCTCGAGCTCGAGGGCGGTGTCTTTGAGATTGTTGGGCACGTCGCGGTTGTACTTCATCGTGGCCCGGCCTTCGAAGCGGTAGCGCAGCTTGTACCGCCCGTTCAGGTAGGTGACGATGCGGTCCTGGGCGGGATAGAAATCGAACGAGGTCGTGAGGTCCATGTAGTCGTTGGGCGCCCAGAAGTAGCCGAGCTTGCGGATGAACCGTCCGCGATTGTCGTCGACGCCCAGCTCCAGATTCGGCAGCAGAAAACCGGAGTGCCGCGACTTCTTGAGCGAGGCCATGTAGAAGGGAAGCGCGAACACCGGGATCTCGTGGATCTTGAGAACGACCGGTTTCGCCACGACCTTGTCGTCGAGATAGATCTTCATGTTCCGGCTCGCGAAATGATAGTGCGGCCGCTCCCGATCGCACGTCGTGTACACCGCTTCGTGCACGGCCAGGACGTCCTCGCCCATCTTCCAGATGTCCTCGCCCCGGTAATACGCGTTCTCGAACTTGGTCTTTCCGTACGTGATCTCGCCCTTCTGCGTGGGGAGGTGGTAGTTCATCTGCTCGCCGAGGATCTCGCTTTCGACGTCCACGAGGATGGGCGCGGGGTCACCCCCCGCGGTCATGATCTCCTTCTGCGCCTCGAAGTCGATCCTCCCCGACTTCAGGTTCATCGTCTTGTAGCGGACCTCGGCGCCCTGATCGAGGTGCATCGTCTCGGCCGTTCGGTTGTAACGGATTCGAGGCGCTCGGTAGCGGACGAGCTTTCCCCGTTCCGCGAGCACCTCGGTCGGGGACCCGGCCTCCTCTCCGGCGGGCAGGCGGTACTCGCCCTCACCGTTTCCCAGCACGGTGACGCTCTCCACCGCCGATTCCGCGAACCAGACGAAGAGCGTGTCTCCGGAGACGTCGTTCCACTCCGTCAGCTCGCCCTGCTCCTCATTGGGGAAGAACTTGCTCCGACCGTACCCGACGACCTCGACCCGCCGGATCTCGTCGTCGAGGAAATGGATCGTGATCCGGTCGCCGAAGAGGAGATTCTCGGTGGGGAGCTGCTCGGAGGGGACCGTGAGCCACGGCGGCAGGGGCGGGCCCTCGTCCTCGGACTCCTCATCTTCCTCCGAGTCGTCGCCTTCCCCCTCGGTCCCCTCGTCCTCGCCGGCCTCCGCCTCCCCGCCCCTCTCGGAGGATGCGGACGGCGCGAGCGCCGCCTCCACCGCCTCGCGGGCGGTCTCGGCGAGATCCGACAGCGAGTCGGCCTCGGCGGAGAGAATCGCCACCGCTTCGTCCGGGTCGGACGGGGGCTCGGCGGTTCGAATCCGTTCGGCCGCATCCTCCACCCGCGTTCGCGCCCGTTCGATCCGGCCGGCGAGCCCGGAGGTGTCGGCCGGCGCGGCCTCGGGTCCGGATTCCGGCGCGGCGTCCGGCGCGGCCATGCCCCCTTCGGGCGGCGCAACGTCCGGCGCAACGTCCGGCGCGGCCTCGAGTTCACCCTCGCCCGCGGGGAGCGCCTCCTCCGGAGCCTCCGGACGGGACCGGCTCTCCAGGAAACGGTTCGCCACGCGGGCCGAGCCGGTCACGCGGACGATCCTCCGTCCCGGCTCCGGCATGTCCATCTCGATGCGATCTCCGTTCACGACCGTCGATCCGTCCACGATCTCGGGGTCGCCCGTGAGCACCGCCCGGTTCACCGCCCGATAGAACGTCGCGGTCTCGGCGTGTCCCTCCATACTCTCCCCCTCGATGCGGACGTCGCCCGTCGCCACGGCGACCTGATCGGCGGGGTCGTACGTCATCCGCTCGCTCCAGACCCGCACCGGAACTCCGTCCTCCTCCTCGAACGTGGCCTCGGGCGCGCCGGTCGCGGTCGCGAGTCCCTCGGCCCGATCCCAGCGGAGATTCTGCCCCTCCACGAGGACGCCCGAGACGTGGTCGACCATGCGCGCGTCGCCGACGGCGTAGAAGACGTTCCGGGCGTCGTCGTAGGTCATCGCGTTCGCGTCGAGCGTGCCCGCCGTGTCCGCCGCCGCCGCCTCCCCACGGAGCTCGAACTCGTTCTCGTCCCGGCGCCACGTTCCGAGGTCCGCCAGGGCCGTTCCGGTCGGACGCTCGATCAACACTCCGCGGGGGAAATGGGCGATCCGGCGGATCCGGTCGTAGCTCACCACCGGACCCCGGACCACCGTCGAGTCCTGTCTCATCTCCACGTGACCCGAGAGCACCGCCCGCTTAGCGCGGTCGAAGTAGCGGGCCTCGTCGGCGGTGACGGTCAGGTCGCCGTGCGTGATCACGACGGCCCCGACGTAGGAGTGAATCCAGTCTCCCGTGGGCGTCTTCATCGCATTGGCCGTGCGCGACCGGATCATCCAGGGCTCCTCCGGAGCCTCCGGATCGTCCCCCGTCTCCCCGTGCGCGGGCGGCCCGAGAATCGCGACCGCGAGAAGGCCGCCGCCGAGACCGAGAAGGAGAGAGCGGGCGCGGGAGACGGCCGCGCGACCGAAGCCGAGGTCGAGGCAACGCACCATGGGAAGCTTCCCGCTCGGGGTCGGGGCTCGGTGGCGGCGGAACACGATCCGCCCCGACACTTTCCTACGTCCCAACGAGGGACGGTGAGGGGATCAGGGCGTCACCCGATCGACCGTCGAAGTAGTGCAGCCGCCCCGGGTCGAGAATGAGCCGCACCGTCTCACCGACGCGGAGGGGATGCTCGGGCCCGATCCGGGCGACCACGGGCTGCCGTCCGATCCGGCCGTGCAGGAGGATCTCGTTGCCCAGCGGCTCGACCAGCTCCACGTGGACCTCGACGACCCCCCGTCCGTCGGCGGGGACGTCCGTCTCCAGGCTGAGGCTCTCGGGACGGAACCCGACCTCCAGCTCCTCGGGCAGGGAGTCCACCCCCTCCAGGGGTCCGAGGTTCAGGGAGAACGAACCCTCCTCGAACACCCGATCCGAGCCCGCCCGGGCGATCTTCCCCCGGTAGATGTTCATCGCCGGGCTGCCGATGAACCCGGCCACGAACCGGTTCGCGGGTCTCCGGTAGAGCGTCAAGGGATCGTCGATCTGCTGGATGATCCCGTCCTTCATCAGCGTGATGCGCGTGCCCATGGTCATGGCCTCGACCTGGTCGTGGGTCACGTAGAGCATCGTGGCCCGGAGCCGGCCGTGCAGGCGGGCGATCTCGGAGCGCATCTGGACCCGGAGCTTCGCGTCGAGGTTGGAGAGAGGCTCGTCGAAGAGGAAAACCTTCGGCTGGCGAACGATCGCCCGACCGACCGCGACTCGCTGTCGCTGACCGCCGGAGAGCGCCTTGGGCTTGCGGTCGATGTACTCGGTGAGACCGAGGATCTCGGCGGCGTCCCGCACGCGCCGGTCGATCTCGTCTCTCGAGTACTTCCGCATCTTCAGGCCGAAGGCCATGTTGTCGTAGACCGACATGTGCGGATAGAGCGCGTAGTTCTGGAAGACCATGGCGATGTCGCGGTCCTTCGGAGCGACGTCGTTCACCACGCGGCCGTCGATCGAGATCTTGCCCCGCGAGACGTCTTCGAGGCCGGCGACCATGCGGAGGGTCGTCGACTTCCCGCACCCGGAGGGGCCGACGATCACCATGAACTCCCCGTCCTCGACCGCGAAGTCCGCCTCCTGCACGGCGACGACGTCGCCGGGATAGACCTTCCACACGTTCTCGAACACGACCTGGGCCATGACGCCCTCTTTCTCGATCTACCCCTCTCGGGAGGCGAGGTTCGCGGCCTCTCCGGGTCGGCGTCGGTCCGCGCGATCGCCGAACGTCCGCATGGCCGCGCCCACCGTGAAGAGGGACCCGGTCACGAAGATCCAACCGTCCCCCTCGAGCCGGTGTCCGGCCTCCGCCACCGCGTCGGCAGTCTCGTCGATCGCCCGGGCCTCGACCCCGGCCGCCCGGAGGGCCTCGGCCGTCTCGGCCGCCGGGCGGGCCCGGAGGGGATGAGGGGGAGTCGTCGCGATCGCCCGACGGAAGTGACGGGAGAGCCTCCGGGCCATGCCGGTGAGATCCTTGTCCCCGAGCACCCCGACGACGAGGATCGATCCCTCCGGGACTCCGAGCTCGTCCAGGGTCTTTGACAGGGCTTCGACACCCGCGAGATTGTGCGCCACATCGTAGACCCGAACCGGGTTTCCTTCCACCCGTTGGAGCCGGCCGGGCCAGAACGTGTCCTCGAGACCCGCGAGCAGCGCCTCTCCGCTCTCCGCCCGCGGGTCGAACAGCCGTGCGGCCAGTGCCGCCACGACGAGGTTGTCGACCTGGTGACGACCGGGAAGGGGGACGCGGGCCCCCTGGTGGCGTTCGCCGGGAAGACGCACCGAGACTTCGAGGCCGCTCCACGTGGAGGAGAGGACGCGCACTTCCGTCTCCTCGGCGGCGCGGTGGAGGGGAGCGCTCCGCCGGGCGGCGATGAGCTCCAGCACCTCGCCCGCCTCGGGAACCACCGGGCCGCACACGACCGGGACGCCCGGCTTCACGATGCCCGCCTTCTCCGCGGCGATGGAAGCGAGATCGGCGCCCAGCGTCTTCGTGTGGTCGAGATCGATCGACGTGATCACCGTCGTCCAGGGCACGCACACGTTCGTCGCGTCCAGTCGCCCCCCCAGGCCGACCTCCAGCACCGCCACGTCGACGCCGCGACGTCGGAAGTGCTCGAACGCCAGCGCGGTCGTCGCCTCGAAGAAGGAGCCGTCGAAGCTCCCGTCGGGAAGTGTCATGTCCCTCGACACGTCTTCCGCGTCCTCGAGGGAGATCGGCTCGCCGTCGACCCGGATCCGCTCGGAGTAGTCCACGAGGTGAGGCGAGGTGAGGAGGCCGACCCGGTGCCCCGCCCGCTGAAGCTGCGCGGCGATCATCGCGCAGACCGAGCCCTTGCCGTTCGTGCCCGCCACGTGGATCGCGGGAAAGTCGCGCTCTGGGTGATCGAGGCGGTCGAGGAGCCGGGTGACCTGGAAGAGCCCGAGCTCCACGCTCTGACCGCGCAGAGCCTGGAGGCGCTCGAAGGCCGACGCCCCGTCCGCCACGGTGATCAGTCGTCCTCGGCGGTGTTGAGGACCATGGGCGCGTCGCCGAAGAAGGCGAGGATGGCCGCGAGCTCGTCCCGGAGGTCTTTCCGGTGCACCACGCGGTCCACGAACCCGTGCTCGAGAAGGAATTCGGACCGCTGGAAGCCCTCCGGCAGCTCCTGCTTGATCGTCTCCCGGATGACGCGCGGGCCGGCGAAGCCGATCAGCGCCTTCGGCTCCGCGAGGATCACGTCCCCCAGCGAAGCGAAGCTGGCGGTCACTCCCCCCGTGGTCGGATGGGTGAGGATCGAGACGTGGGGCAGGCCTTCGGCCGAGAGCTTCGCCAGGGCGGCGGAGGTCTTCGCCATCTGCATGAGTGAGAGGATGCCCTCCTGCATCCGGGCGCCGCCCGAGCTGGACAGGGTCACGAGGGCGCGACGCTCCTCGACCGCGCGGTGCGTGACGCGGGCGACCCGCTCGCCCACGACCGAGCCCATGCTGCCGCCCATGTATCCGAAGTCGAGTACCGCAATCGAGAGCGGAATCCCCTTTACCGAACCCCGGCCGGCCACGATCGCGTCGTTGAGGCCGGTCTTCTTCCGCGCCGTCTCGACCCGATCCGAGTACTTCTTCGAGTCCCGGAACTCGAGAGGATCCGCGGGCGTGAGGTTCGCGTCCTCCTCGCGGAAGGAGCCCTCGTCGAGGAGCAGCTCGAGGTACTTCCGGCTTCCGATCCGGAAGTGGTAGTTGCACTCCGGACAGGTCCAGAAGCTCTTGTCCATCTCCGGCCGGTAGAGGATCTCGCTGCACGCCTCGCACTTGAGCCAGACGCCTTGGGGCATGTCCTTCTTGTCGCCTCGCGACTTGATGCCCTTCTTGGTGCGCCGGAACCAGGCCATGCTCACTTTCCTCCGACGGTCGCTTCGCGGTCGGACTCGAGCTTCTCCAGCACGCACGCGAGCAGCTCCGAGAAACGCTCCTTCCGCGCCGTCATGACCTCCATCACCTCTTCGTGATTCACCTCGCCGCCGGGAACGACTCCCGGGGCCAGGTTCGTGACGCAGGAGAGCGCAACCGCTTCCAGACCCAGGGCCGACGCCGCGATGAGCTCGGGAGCCGTGGACATGCTCACGACGTCTCCTCCCAGCGTTCGGGTCATGCGCACTTCCGCCGGGGTCTCGTAGCTCGGACCCTTCGACGAGAACAGGACCCCCTTGCGCAGGGGAATCCCGGCGCCCGCGGCGGCCTCCTCGGTCGCCCGGACGAGCCGCTCCGAGACGCGCGCGGGCGAGCGCAGCGACCCGGGGGCGCCCCGGAGCGGACTCGCGAACATGAAGTTGATGAAGTCGTGCACGAGAACGAGGTCTCCCACCCGGAAGGCGGGATTCACTCCGCCCGCGGCGCAGGTGACGATGAGCTCGGTCACTCCGAGGCCGTGGAGCGCGCCGACGGTTCCCCCGATTCTCGAGAGAGGGTGCCCCTCGTAGTGGTGGAGACGGCCCTGCAGGGCCAGGTAGTCGCGGCCCCCGGCGCGTCCGCGGACGAGACGACCGGCGTGACCGGCCACGGTGCTCCGCCCGAAGCCGGGGATCTCCTCGTAGGGACAGGCGGCGAGGACCTCGGTCGACTCGACGAAGTGCCCCCACCCCGAGCCGAGCACGAAACCGACCCGGGGGCCGGCGAAGCCCCGTTCGGCGAGGAACTCGACCGCCTCGGGATCGATCAGGAGTCCGGCGGCGTCAACCAAGGCGATCCTCCGCGGAGGGATCGAGCGCCAGGGCGAAAACCAGGGCGTCTTCCCGATCGGTGCGGTAGTAGTTCTTGCGGCGGGCGATCTGGCGGAAGCCGAACCGGCGGTAGAGCTCGACCGCCCGCGTGTTCGAGGGACGGACCTCGAGGGTCGCGAACTTCATCCTCCGTCGGCGGCCCTCGTCGATCAGGTGGCGGAACAGGGCGGTTCCGACGCCCCTCCCCTGCCGGTCCGGGTGCACGGCGATGTTCCCGATGTGGATCTCGTCCACGATGAACCAGACGACGGCGTAGGCGACAAGCTCCGTCCCGTCTCGAAGGACTACCGGGTAGCCGACGTCCTCGCTGCGCTCGACCTCCGCGAGAAACGAATCGGCCGACCACGGATCGGGGAAGATCTCGCTCTCCAGCTCCGCGACCTCGGCGAGGTCTCCCAGTTCCATTCGGGTGGGGATCGGGATCGCGGACGGGGACGATCCGCGGGGATCAACCCTCCGGGCGCTGGCGCTCTTCTCGATGGATCTCGGCATCCGACTTCCTGAGATAGACCGGCTGCAGCTCATCGGGGCTCACGGCGCCCCCGTCCGCGAGTCGGCGTCTCCCCGCCCGGGCGATTCCGGCGGCCTCCGGTCGGGAGAGCGCGGCGGGTCGAGCCCACCCCGCCTCCTCGGGGAAGAGCGGCGTCAGGAGAGCCGCGCCGTCCCCGGACAGGATCCCCGCGGCCACCTCGGAACCTCCGGGGAGGGACTCGGCGAAGCGACGGGCCAGAGCGACACACGAGATCGCTTCCGGCCCCCAGAGAAGGGCCGGTGGCGAATCCGCGACGACCCGGTAGAGGGCAGCGTAAACCTCGGCGCGCCGCGCGTCTACCGAGGGGAGGAGGAGAGTGCCGGATTCCGCTCCCGGGGCGGTCGAGGCGCTCCAGGCGAGCCCCTCGAGCGTGCCGACCGGGACGGCGGGCACTCCGGTGGCGAGGCAGAAGCCCTGGGCGGCGGAGACCCCGATCCGGCAGCCGGTGAAGGACCCCGGACCGACGGAGACGGCGACGGCGCCGATCTCTCGCGGAGAGATTCCGGCGTCGTGGAGGATCCGGTTCACGGCGGCCACGGTTCCCTCGCCGCGCGGGTCGAAGGGGAGCTCGGTCAGATCCTCCCCGTCGAGCAGCGCCACGCTGCCGGCCCGGGTCGCGGTCTCGAGGGCCAGCAGAGTCATTCGGCATCCGCCTCCCGAAGGGGCCGGGGGCTCCCCGAGCCGTTGCCGAGCGCCCCGGGCAGGTCCACCCCCTCCGGGACGCGGATCAGGATCCGTCGCTCGTCCCCCTCCCCCGGCTCCAGTCGGATCCGGAGCACGTCGCCCGGAAGGGCGTCCAGCGCCCGCTCCCCCCACTCGACGAGCAGAACGGTGTCCTCGTCGAGCCGGTCCTCCACGTCGAGGTCCTCCAGATCGGCCGGGCCCTCCAGACGAAAGCAGTCCAGGTGGATCACCCGTCGCCCCTCCCGACCGACGTATTCGTTCTGGAGGGTGTACGTCGGGCTCGTGACCGGCTCCCGAACTCCGAGACCTTCACAGACGCCGCGCGCCAGCACCGTCTTGCCCGAGCCGAGCGGCCCCTCGAGGGAGAGCGTGACGGAGCCGGTCAGGCTCTTGGCGAGCGCGAGCCCGACGGCCCGGGTCTCCTCCGCCGCGGAGGTCCGAATGACGAGAGATCGGCCGGCGCCGGACATCACCGGGGGTTCATCAGGACGCACGGGAGGATCATCTCCTCCATCGAAATCCCGCCGTGCTGGAAGCTGCCCCGGTACTGGCGCTCGTACTCGTGGTATTTCGTCGGATAGACGAAGTAGAAGTTCTCCTTGGCCAGGATGTAGTGGGTGTTCAGTCCGGGGGACGGGAGTTGAAAGCGCTCCGGGTCCTTGAGGTGGAGCGCGTGCTTCTCGTCGCACCCCAGGTTCGTCCCGATCTTGAAGCGGAGGTTCGTCGACGTGTCCCGGTTTCCGTAGGCGATCGTGGAGCGCCGTCCGAGCACCGATCCGTGATCGGTGGTGAGGATCACCGTCGCGTCCTGCCGGGAGATCGCCTTCATGATGTCGAAGAGCGACGAGTGCTTGAACCAGGCCGTGGTGAGCGCCCGGAATGCCGCCTCGTCGGGTGCGATCTCCTGGAGGATCATCGACTCGCTCCGTCCGTGGGAGAGAATGTCGATGAAGTTGAACACCATCGCGACCAGAGGCAGGGAGTAGAGGCTCGCGATGTCCTTCTTCACGGCGCCGGCCTCCTCCTGGTTGAACACCTTGATGTACTTCGTCGAAGGGTTCACCTGGACCCCGAGCCGTTCGAGCTGGAGGTCGAGAAGCTGCCGTTCGTACCGGTTCAGACTGTGGTCGTCGTCGCCGGGCATGCTCCAGAACTCCGGATGCCGCTTGGCGATCTGCAGGGGGAAGAGGCCGGAGAAGACGGAGTTTCGGGAGAAGGAGGTCGCGGTCGGAAGCACCGAGAAGTAGTAGTCGCGTCGGATGTCGAAGTACGGCTCGAGCAACGCCTCGATGGCCAGCCACTGATCGAGCCGCAGACAGTCGATGAGAATGAAGTAGACCTTTCGCCCCTCGGACAGGAGCGGGGCGACGTACTTCGCGATGATGTCGACCGAGAGGGTCGGGCGCGAGTCGCTCGGGCCGTCCACCCAATCCTCGTAGTGATCCGAGACGAACCGGCAGAACTCGATGTTCGCCTCGAGCTTCGCGTCCTCGTGCGTCTGGAGGAGACCGGCGTCCCGGTGGTTGTCGAGCCGGACGTCCCACTCGGCGAGCTGCCGGTAGACCTCGATCCAGGTCTCCGCCGAGGCCTCGTCCGTGCGAAGGTTCCGCAGCAGGGTGAACTGGTCGACGTAGTCCCGCATCACGCCCGATTCGCGGAGACGGTTGCCCTCGATGAGCTGCTTGGCGGCCGTGTAGACCTGGAGTGGGTTCACCGGCTTCACCAAATAGTTGTGGATGTCCTGGCGGATGGCCGCGTCGACGAGCCCCTCGTCCTCCGACTTCGTGACCATGATGATCGGGACGTACGGGTCCGCGGCCTTGATCCGCTGGAGGGTCTCGAGGCCGGAGAATCCCGGCATCATCTCGTCCAGAATGACGAGATCGATCCGCGCCTCGGACTCGGAGATCAGGGCGATCGCGTCCTCTCCGTTCGTGACGCCCTCGACCTGGAACCCGCGGTCCTCCAGGAACTTCATGTGGGGCCGCAGATGGTCGACCTCGTCGTCGACCCAGAGGATTCTCTTGCGGTCCTCAGGCATGGGTTTCTCGCTTCCCGGGAGTCGAATCAGTGGGCGGACCGTTCGGGCAGGTCCACCGCGAATACGGTACGGACGCCGGGTGTGCTCCGCAATAGCCGGATGCGCCCGTGGTGGTAGTCCTCGACGATCCGGCGGGCCAGGGCGAGTCCGAGACCCCAGCCCCGCGCTTTCGTAGTGAACCCCGGGTCAAAGACCCGGTTCTGATCGGATTCGGGGATTCCCGGCCCGTCGTCCTCGACGACGATCCTCACCCCGTTCGGATTCCCGGGGGAGGACCGGACGTAGATCCTCCCGTCTCCCTTCCCCTTCAGGATGGCATCCGCCGCATTCTTGAGGAGGTTCTCGACGGTCCAGGCGAGAAGCTCGGGGTCGGAGTGGATCCGGGGGATCTCGGCCTCGAGCTGCTCGATGATCTCCACCCGCCGACCCCGTGACGGGAGCCGCCGCCGCAGGTAGAGAACGACCTGGGAGATGACGGGGTTCACGTCCAGAAGCCGGAACGCGGGCACGGACCCGACCCGCTCGAACCGGCTGGCGATCTGGGTCAGTCTCTCGAGATCGGCCCTCATCTCCTTGAGGGTGCTTCGCCGGGAGTCGTCGCCGGGCTCGGTCTCCGCCTCCAGGAGGTCGACCCACCCCATCATGGAGGAGATGGGCGTTCCGAGCTGGTGAGCGGTCTCCTTCGCCATGCCCACCCAGATCGATCGCTTTTCGCTCTGCCGGACCGAGCGGATCCCGATGTAGGCCACCGCCACGAGGAGCGCCCCGATCGCGATCTGGATGATCGGCATCAGCCGGAGGCTGGCGACGAGGGGGGACTCCCCGTAGTGAACGTAACCGAAGAGGTCTCCCGTGTCGGGGCGGTACATCGGGATCGGAGTCCGCTTCGTGTCCATCTCCCAGGCGAGGCGGATGAGGTCGGCCACCGGGCCGGGACTGGGATTGCTCGGGTCGGTGTAGAGGAACTCCTCGTAGGGAATCGCATCCGGAGAGACTCCGGTTCCCTTGCAGGTCCAGGGAACCCCTCGATGGTCGGTCACGATGATGGGAAACGTGACGCGGTCCATGAAGCTGCGGAAGAGGCGCTGGACCTCCTCGTCCTCCGCAGCGCGGATCGTGGACGTCGCCGCGAAGCGGGCGAAGATGTCCGTGAAGGACGCGGTCTGCCTCTCCAGTCGGGACGCGAGCCGGCTCGTGAAGAGAAAGGAGGCGAGAGCCAGCGCGACCATGCCGAGGAACAGGAAGTTCCTGATTTGACCGGGGGAGACGGAGAACCGGAATCGGCCGGCCATGGCTCGCTACCCGTAACTGGCGATGTAGTCCCGGGCGCCATCCGCGATGAAGAGCTTGGCGAGACGGATGCCGAGCTCGTCCTCCTCGGAGGGATCGCCGTCGAGATCGTCACGCAGAATCGCCCCGGAGATCTCGTCGGCAAGCATGGCCTCCAGCACGAGCGTCTCCCCCTCGAAGCGACCGTGCACCGCGACCGGATCGGTCGGCTTCACGTTGAGCTCCCGGAGAAAGGCGCGTTCCGCGAGCACGACCTGACGGGACACGAGGTGGTCGTGCGTGGCGAACTCCTCGATCAGCTCGTCGTCTCCCGCCCGACCGAGAATGGCGAAGCACCCCTGTCCGGCCGCGGGAAGCACCATGTCCGGGTGGAAGAACTCCACCACGGACTCCTCCCAGCCTAGAGTCTCGACGTCCTCGGCCGCGGTGACGAACGCGGCGATCTCTCCCGAGCTCAGGTGCTGCATGAGACGGTCGATCGTCCCCTTCATCTTCTGGACCCGGATGTCCTCTCGGAACGACTTCAACTGGACGGCGACGCGGGACGACTCGACGCCGAGGATCGCGTCCTCCGGGAGGTCTTCGAGGAGCTGGCCGTCGCCGGCGATCAGCACGTCGAACGGGTCGTTCCTCCGGGTGACGGCGGCGAGCACGACGTCCTCGGGCAGCCCGATCGGCAGCTCCCGCACCGCGCGGAGGTGCAGGTCGCAGACGCCCGCGCCCAGCGCTTCGAGGATCGGGTGCTCTCCCTCTCCGCTCCCGGGAAGATCGATGACCTCGAACGTGATCTTCGGATGGCTCCCGGCGATCCTCTCGAGGAGCGACCCGGTCTGAGCCCGACAGAAGTCGTTGTCGCGGCATCCGACCCGTACGGTCCGGCTCTGGCTCAAGTCCTCTCCTCCGATGGGGGGAGCCCGTCGCGGGGAGCTCGGGGAAACCCCGGCGGCGGCGGTGCCCGGGGGCTTGGGAACGGGTGCGGACCGGCTGAGCCGCATCCCGAAGCCGAAGAACGCGAACGCGACGGCCAGGAACGTCACGATGGTCGCCGGGGGGAACGCGATCTGGTGCAGCCCGACGGCGATCGCCCCGAGCGCGGCGCAGATGGCGTAGATGGTGACCGAGGTGAGCCGTGCGTCCCCGAGCAGGCGACCGAGGCGGTGGCTGGTGTGGTCGCGGCCTCCCTGGGTGAGGCTCTGCCCCCGGGCCACGCGGGTCACGCTGACGAACGTGATATCGAAGATCGGATACGCCAGCGCGATCACCGGAACGAGCAGCGCGAACGTGAAGTCCATCGACCGCGTGGTCATGAGACCGAGACTGGCGAGGGAGTAGCCGAGGAAGAGGCTGCCGCCGTCTCCCAGGAAGATCCGCGCGGGAAAGAAATTGAAGCGGAGAAACCCGAGAGAGGCCCCGCAGACCGCGCCCGCCAGGAGGGCGGTCTCGGGCTGGCCGGCGAGAAGGGCCAACGCCCCGAGAACCGCGGCGACGACGACGGTGATTCCGGAGCATACGCCGTCCATGTTGTCCAGGAAGTTCATCGCGTTGGCGAGGCCGACGAGCCAGAGGAGGGAGAGCACGAGTCCACCGGGCGTCAAGAACACCCCGCTCGCGTTGTCGCTCGCGAGGAGGAGAATCGCGGCGACGATCTGACCGAGGAGCTTGGAAAACCAGCTCAGATCCACGCGGTCGTCGATGACTCCCATCACGAACACGAGCGCGCCTCCGCCCAGGAACCCGAGGGCGCGCATCTTCGGGAGCGCCCCCGAGAACCCTCCGGCGACGAACAGGGCGAAGAAGACCGCGAAGAAGATGGCCACGCCTCCGAGGACCGGGGTCGGCTCGCGGTGAATCCCCTTGGCGGAGGGGATCGCGACGAAGCCGGTTCGAATCGCGATCCGGCGGCAGACAGGGGTCAGCAGGAGCGCGACGGCCAGCGCGGTCACGAACGTGACGAGAAACGAGACCAGAACGGACCTCCCGAGACGGGTCGGGTCCCGGTGCCGAGAGTTGGGCTCCGAGTCGCGGCAAAGCCTACGAGAGGGTCGGGGGAGCGTCAACGGCGCGAATTGGCTCCGCTTTTGCTAAATATGGACGAACAGCCGCCGATTTCAGGGACGAGACGGGCATCGATCGCGTCGATTCGCGACCCGGTCGTCGCCCACCACACGATCGATCGTGTGGCGTCCCGAGCGGTTCGCGGTGCACCCTCCCCGGCCCGAGGGTCACCGAAAGGGTCCGCCCGCGAGAGGAGGGAAATCATGGTGCCCCGTTTTCTCTTGCCGTCTCGATCCCTCCTCCCCGCCCTGATCCTCTCGCTTCTGCCGTCGGGGCTCCTTCCGGGGGCGGAGGCCTCCGCCTCCACGAGCGAGCCGGGCCTCGACGACGGACTGACCGCCTGGATCACCGGAATGGACCGCTTCTTCGGGACCCGACCCGACTACGTCGAGCGCCCGGGGCACGGGTGGAAGCCGTTCCAGCGGATCCGGTGGTTCCACGAGCAGCGCATGGTGGACGGCGTAGAGCCGCCGGTCGGAGCCCGGTGGAGGGCTTGGGAGCAGCGGCAGCAGCGTCAAGCTCTGAGGGCCCGGTCGTTTCGCTCGACCTGGTTCGCGCTCGGTCCCGCGAATCTCGCCGGACGGATGCTCGCGCTCGAGTTCCATCCGACGAGCCCCGACACCCTCTATGCCGGGGCCGCGGGCGGGGGGCTCTGGAAGAGCACGGACGGCGGCGGGACCTGGTCCCCCCTGACGGACGACCTGCCCACCCTGGCGGTCGGGGGGGTGGCCGTCGTCCCCACCGATCCCGACGTGGTCGTGATCGGGACGGGGGAGGCCACGTTCAACGTCGATCGGATCGGCGGGGTCGGCATCCTGAGGTCCACCGACGGGGGTGCGACCTGGAACACGACCAGTCTCTCGTACGGCGAGAGCAGCGGTCACGGATTCCACTTCGTGGAGGCGAACCCGATCCACGGGACCCTGCTCGCGGGCGCGACGAACGGCCTCTGGCGATCGAGCGACGCCGGAGAGACGTGGGTCCAGATGAAGGTGGGAGGCGACTACTACGACGGCCGCTGGAAGCCGGGGAGCGCGGACTCCGTCTTCGTGGCCAAGGGCCGCGACGCGAGCGGTAACAACGTGAAGGTCTCGACGGACGACGGCCTGACGTGGGCGAAGGCGGGCATCGGCCAGCCGGGCTCCCTCGACATCGGCAAGACGAAGATCGCGATGTCCCCCCAGGACCCGAACACGATCTACGCGATCTACTCCAACCGTTCGACCTATCACCTGCTCGGCGTCTATCGCAGCACGGACGGGGGGGCGAACTGGATCCTCCGCGCGACGACCCCGAACATCCCCGGCGGGCAGGGCTGGTACAACCTTTCTCTCGTCGCCGATCCGGACGACGCCGACGTCGTGATCGCGGGCGGCGTCGCGCTGTACCGTTCGACGGACGGAGGCGTCACGTTCACCGGCACCGGCGGCGGCGTTCACGTCGACCATCACGACGCCGTCTACCGACCGGGGGCCGGTGACAACGTCTTCGTCGCGACCGACGGCGGAATCTGGGAGTCCACCGACGACGGCCTGAGCTGGTCCGATCGCAACGCGGGTCTGGTGACGTATCAGTTCTACGACATCTGCGTGAACAACCACGACGCCGACCCCGACTTCATCATGGGCGGTACGCAGGACCAGGGCACCGACAGGTGGAGCGGAACGTCGTCCTGGGGCGAGGGTCTGGGCGGCGACGGAATGGTCTGCAACATCAATCCGCTCAACGGTCGCACGGTCTACGCGGAGATGCAGAAGGGGGACCACCGGAAGAACACGGCCTCCGGGCTGGGGCCCTGGACCTCGATCAACTCGGGGATCACCGGGGAGGGTCTCTGGGTCACACCCGTCGACGAGGACCAGAACGCCGGCAACCACCTCTACACGTCCAGTTCCGACGGGATCTTCCGCACGACCACGGGAGGGAGCTCCTGGACGAAGGTGGCCGACCATACCGCCCTCTGGATCTCGATCAGCCCCGTCGACGGTGACGTCGTCTGGACGGCGAGCGCGGTCGTCTGGCGCACCACGGACGACGGAGCCTCCTGGTCCCCCGCGGCGTCGTTCATGTTCTCGCACGGCACGGTGACGAAGATCCTCGCCCATCCGGTCGACGTGAACTCCGCCTTCGTCACCTTCTCGGGGTACGCGGTCGGAGATGCCCACGTGGCGCTGACCACGGACGGGGGCGGGTCCTGGCAGGACGTCACGGGGAATCTGCCCGATCAGCCGGTGAATGCGATCGCCGTGGCCCCCGGCAGTCCGAACCTCTGGTTCGTGGGGACGGACATCGGCGTGTGGAACTGCACGGACGGGGGAGCGAGCTGGAGCCCGTGCGAGAACGGTCTCCCGAACGCGGTGATCGCCGACCTCGAGATCCAGGTGGCGACCCACAAGCTCTTCGCGGGCACGCACGGTCGCGGTGCTTGGGAGCTCGACTTCGGCCCCCTGCTCGACCTCGAGCCGGAGGACGGGCCCGACGTGGATGTACGGCCCCCGTCGGGACCGCCGAGCCTCATGCTCGATCGGCCCTATCCGAATCCCGTGGTGGACGCGACGACGTTCCGCTACGCGGCGAACTCCTCGGGCGAGGTCGTGCTCGAGATCTACGACGTCCGGGGCCGGCTCGTGAGCGAGGTCGCCCGACTCTCCCGGGGAGACGGCATCGTTCGCAACGGTCGCTGGTGGACGGAGGACCTTCCGGACGGCGTCTACTTCGCCGTTCTCCGCGCTGGGGAGGCTCGGACGTCGCGGAAGGTGATCGTCGCCCGGTGAGAAATGCGGGCTACGTAGTCGGAATCGTCCGCCGGTACTCGATCACGGAACGCAGGACGTCGTCCAGCGTGCGCTTCGGCCGATAACCGATCAGCCTCCGGATCTTCCCGAGATCGGGAACGCGCCGCAGCATGTCCTCGAACCCCTCTTCGTAGGCTTCCGCGTACGGGATCAGGCGGATCTCGGAATCGCTGCCCGTGATCTCGCGGACTCTCCGCGCGAGCGCGAGGACGCTGTACTCCTCGTTCGTCCCGATGTTGAAGATCTCTCCGACCGCGCGATCCTCGTCGAGGAGAGAGACGATTCCCTCCACGACGTCGAAGACCGATGCGAAGCACCTCGTCTGAGTGCCGTCGCCGTAGACGGTGATCGGATCGCCCCGGAGCGCCTGCTCGACGAAACGGGGCATCACCATGCCGTACCGTCCGCGCTGCCGGGGACCGCAGGTGTTGAAGCAGCGGACGATGATGACCGGCAGGTTCCGCTCCTGCCGGTAGGCGAGGCCCAGGACCTCGTCGACCGCCTTCGCGGTGGAGTAGCTCCAGCGATGCACCGTCGGGGGGCCGAGCAGCCGATCCGCGTCTTCGCGAAACGGAGTGTCCGCGGACTTCCCGTAGATCTCGGAGCTGGAGAAGAGAACGACCTTCGTCCCGCGGCGGTCGGCGGCCTCGAGCACGTTCTCGGTGCCGCGGATGTTCACCCGCATCGAGTGCAGCGGATTCTCGATGATGTACTTCACGCCGACCGCGGCCGCCAGGTGGAGAACACAGTCCGCCTCCGCGACCAGCCGCCGTACGACGTCGGCGTTCAACACCGTGTCGTAGACGGCCCGGAATCGGGAGTCGCCCTCCCGATGCTCGAGGTTCTCCTTCCGGCCGGTGGAGAGGTCGTCGAGGATGGTGACCCGATCCCCCCGGTCGAGCAGGTGGTCCGCGAGATGCGATCCGATGAAGCCCGCGCCGCCCGTCAGCAGAAAGCGCATCAGTATCCCACTTCCTGGAAGTAGCGGATCGTCTCCCGGAGCCCCTCCTCGAAGGACACGGCCGGCTCCCACCCCAGCTCCGTCCTGGCCAGGGTGATGTCCGGCTGGCGGACCCGGGGATCATCGGTGGGCAGGGGCTCGAACGTGATCTCGGATTTCGAGCCGGTCAGGCGCCGAACGACCTCGGCGAACTGGAGAATGGTCATCTCGGTCGGGTTTCCGAGATTGCAGGGCTCGTTGAGGTCGGAGAGGAGGAGGCGATAGACCCCGTCGATCAGGTCGGAGACGAAGCAGAAGGACCGTGTCTGCGTGCCGTCGCCGAACACGGTCAGCGGCTTTCCGGAGAGAGCCTGCGTGATGAACGCGGGGACGACGCGGCCGTCCCGGGCGCGCATCCGGGGGCCGTACGTGTTGAAGATGCGGACGATCTTCGTGTCGAGGCCGTGAGAGCGGTGATAGGCCATCGTGATGGCCTCACCGAAGCGCTTCGCCTCGTCGTAGACGCCGCGGGGCCCGATCGGGTTCACGTTGCCCCAGTAGGTCTCCTGCTGGGGGTGGGTCAGGGGATCGCCGTAGACTTCGGACGAGGACGCGATCAGGAAGCGCGCCCCCTTGCCGAGAGCGAGACCCAGGGCCTTGTGGGTTCCGAGCGCCCCCACCTTCAGGGTCTGGATCGGGAGCTCGAGATAGTCGATCGGGGACGCGGGTGACGCGAAGTGGAGAAGGGCGTCCAGCGCACCGGAGAGGAAGATGTACTCGGTGACGTCGTGCTTGATGAACTGGAACTTCGGATTGCCCGAGAGGTGCTCGATGTTCCTTATGTTTCCGGTGATCAGATTGTCGAGCCCGACGACCTCGTGCCCCTCCTTCAGGAGGCGGTCGGTCAGGTGGGAGCCCAGGAACCCGGCGGCGCCCGTGACGAGTACGCGCATTCATTCCCCTTCCGAGGAGTCCCGGACGGCCAATGGGCCCGGTCGAACCCGAGGATAACGGGGATTCGGAAAAGGGACAAGACGCACCTCGCGAGGGGAATGGGGTTCGGTGCGTCGAGGGGCGGAGGTCCGGTTTCGCTCGACCTGCGTTCGAGGTAGAGTGGACGCGGCCGATTCCCCCGACGGGACGAGGATGACATGTCGATCTACGAGACGATCAGTGCCCAGATGAAGGACGCACTGCGGGCCAAGGACACGACCCGGCTGGCCGCCCTCCGGAACATCCGCGCGGCCTTTCTCACCGAGATGAAGAAGGACAACTCCGACTCGCTCGACGACGAGACGTGCGTGGGGCTCCTCCGTCGTCTCGAGAAGCAGCGCCGGGAGAGCATCGAGGCCTTCGAGAAGGGAGGCCGGGAGGACCGGGCGGAGGAGGAACGGGCGGAGATGGAAGTGATCCGGGAGTTCCTCCCGTCGCTCGCCGGCGAGGACGTGACCCGGCGCTGGGTGACCGAGGCGATCTCCGAGACCGGGGCGGCGGGTCCCAGCGACGTCGGACGCGTCATGGGAGCCCTCATGAAGGCACACCGGGGAGAGGTCGACGGCGCCCTGGTGAAGCGAATCGTGACCGAGATCCTGTCGCGGCAATCGCCGGAATAGCGGGCGGGAGCCCTGCCTCAGTCCCGGCGGGGACAGGGAGGCAGCGCGGCCCGCTCCGCGATGTCGAGCGGACGGTCCCCGGCGCACTCGAGCGGATCGCAGCACGTCCGGCAGACCCGCTTGATCCCCCGAAACCGCAGGAGCCGGACGTCGGGGGTGAGGAATCCCTCTTTCACCGGCTCGTCGTGGAGAAGGTCGGTACTCAGGTACTTCTTGTTGTCATCGGGCAGGACGGTGACCACGGCGGCATCGGGACCCCGCTCGTTCTGGATCTTCAGCGCGGCCAGGAAGTTCGCCCCCGACGAGATCCCCACCCCCAGCCCGAGCTCGCTCGCGAGCTTCTGCGCCATCAGGATGGCGTCGCCGTCGTCCACGTCCACGATCTCGTCGAGGGCCTCGAGGTCCACGATCGAGGGAATGAACTCGTCCGATATCCCCTGGATGCGGTGCTTCCCGACCCGGCAGCCGGCACGCAGGGTGGGGGAATTCGCCGGCTCCATCGGATGAACGGTCACGGAGGGGTTCCTCTCCCGCAGGAACCGCCCCACGCCCATGATGGTCCCCCCGGTGCCGACACCCGCCACGAACACGTCGGGCCGGATCCCGTGGAACCGGAGCTGCCACCAGATCTCCCGGGCGGTGGTCTCGTAGTGGGCATCGACGTTGTCCTCGTTGGAGAACTGTCGAGGCAGGAACGAGCCCTCGGTCGAGCCCGCGAGCTCCTCGGCCAGGCGGATGCTGCCGAGAAACCCTCCCTCCTCGCGGGAGACGAGATGGATGTCGGTACCGAGGCTCCGGATCAGATCGATCCGTTCCTGGCTCATCCAGTCGGGCATGAAGATCGTCACCGGGTGGCCGAGCGCGCGCCCCACGCCCGCCACCGCGATCCCGGTGTTCCCGCTGGTGGCCTCGATGATCCGGTCGCCGGGAGACAGAAGGCCCCGCTCGTAGCCCCGGGAGACGATGTGGAGAGCCATCCGGTCCTTGATGCTCCCGGTCATGTTGAGGTATTCGGCCTTGGCGTAGAGCGTGCGCGGCCGCTGTCGATACTCGAAATCGATGACCAGCAGGGGGGTGTTGCCCACCAGGCACTTCAGCCCGCGGAGGCGTTGATCGACGGCGGTATTGATCAAGGTGGTCGCCCCTCCCGGAACCCGGTCAGCGCGCGAACGGAGACGATCGGCCATCTCCCAGGCTACCGCGGGGACGAACCGGAGGGCAATCGTTCGAGACGTCCGATCAGGGGGCCGCCTCGGCCCACCGCCCTCCGCGGAGCGGGGTCGATTCGGATGGGGTTGAGAATCACGCGACGATGGCCGATGGTGGAAATGCCCCCGCGCGCCCTCGGGGTTCAGGGAGGATGAGACCATGAGCGAGAATCGGACGCACCTCGATCCCGACGAGTCGCGGGAGATGGCCGAGGCCTCCCGCCAGACGGAGTGGGCGGCTCCGAGCTTCGCGGCCGAGCTCTTCATGGGACGGTTCCGTCCCGAGCTCGTGCATCCGTTTCCCGAGCAGGACCCCGCGGATCGAGCCGAGGGGGACGCGTTCCTGGCCGAGCTCGGGGCGTTCCTCAGGGAGCGCGTCGACCCGGTCGCCATCGATCGGGACGAAGAGGTCCCCGACGACGTCCTGCGCGGACTGATCGACATGGGGGCCTTCGGGATGAAGATCCCGCGGGAGTACGGAGGGCTGGGTCTCTCCCAGCTCAACTACAACCGGGCGGTGGCGCTCGTCGCGAGCCACTGCGCGTCCACCGCGGTCTGGCTCTCGGCCCACCAGTCGATCGGCGTTCCGCAGCCGATCCGCCTCTTCGGCACCGAGGAGCAGAAGAAGAAGTTCCTGCCCCGTCTCGCGCGCGGAGCGATCTCGGGGTTCGCGCTCACGGAGCCCGAGGTGGGAAGCGATCCGGCGGCGATGGCGACCACGGCCGTCCCCAGCGAGGACGGTCGCGAGTGGATCCTCAACGGGGAGAAGCTCTGGTGCACGAACGGCCTCGTCGCCGAGCTCCTCGTCGTGATGGCGCGCACGCCTTCGAAGGTCGTGCGCGGCCGCGAGCGGAAGCAGGTCACCGCGTTCATCGTGGAGACGGACTCCCCCGGCTTCGAACGGGTGGATCGGTGCCTCTTCCTCGGGATCCGCGCGATCTCCAACGGGCTGATCCGCTTCCGGGACGTGCGCGTTCCGGCGGAGAACGTGCTCGGAGGCGAGGGCCGCGGGCTGAAGATCGCCCTGGAGACCCTGAACACCGGCCGTCTCACCCTGCCCGCCGCCGGCGTCGGCATGGCGCGTCAGTGCCTTCAGATCTCGCGGCGGTGGGCGGGCGAGCGGGTTCAGTGGGGCGCACCCATCGGGAAGCACGAGGCGGTGGCGGCGAAGCTGGCGAGAATGGCCTCCCACACGTTCGCGATGCAGGCGCTCTCGGACTACGCTTCGGGACTCGCCTCCCGAGGGGGGGCCGACATCCGCCTCGAGGCGGCGTTCGCGAAGCTGTTCAGCTCGGAGACGGCGCTGCGAATCGCGGAAGACGCGATGCAGATCCGCGCCGGGAGGGGATACGAGCGGGAAGAGTCGCTCGCGCGCCGGGGCGAGACGCCGTACCCGATCGAGCGCATCTACCGGGACGCCCGCATCAACACCCTCGTCGAGGGCACCTCGGAGATCATGCGCCTCTTCATCGCGCGCGAGGCCCTCGACCCGCACCTGAAGAAGGCGGGGGCGCTCGTCAATCCGCGCTCCTCGTGGAAGGAGAAGTCGAGATCGCTCGGCTCGGCCCTGCGATTCTACCCGGGATGGTACGCGTCGCTCTGGTTCGGTCTTCAGGAGGCCGCCCCCGCCGGAGTTCCCTCGGAGCTCGGGGGTCATGTCCGGTTCGTGCGCCGCGCGTCCCGGCGGCTCGCCCGCGGCCTCTTCCACGCCATGATCCGGGTGGGCCCCGCTCTCGAGCGACGGCAGAAGCTCCTCGGCCGCTTCGTCGACGTCGGTGCGGATCTTCTCGCGATGTCCGCCACGATCTCCAACGCGGCGACGGGACGAGGAGGGGGAATCGCCGGCAACGGTCCCGTCGAGCTCGCCGATCACTTCTGCCGGTGCGCCCGGCAGAGGATCGGGGACGCGTTCCGCGGCGTGCGGCACAACACGGATCGCGCCGATCGAGCCGTCGCCCGCCGGGTGCTGGAGGATCGCTACGGCTGGCTGGAGGAGGGAATCGTCGTCGCGTGCCCGGAGGAGACGGGCGACGGCTCCCCCGTGGCGGAGGGCGAGGAAGCGGCGGCCGGCGACCCGGTGGCCGGTGCCGGAACGGCGGGCGCGCCGTGATGCGCCCCCCGGCGCTCGCGTGAAGCGGTCTTTCCGAACCGGGACGGGCGCCGCGGCGGTACTGCTCACCGCGATCCTGCTCGCCGCGGCCGGGATCGGACCGGGCTGCGCGGACGGAGGGGAACGCGAGGCCGACATCGAGGCGCTGCGGGCCCTCCCCTACGCCGGCAGCGTCGACGCGGGCGATGGGGCGGGCGGCGTGCTCCTTCACGACCCCGAGCGGACCTGCCCGGGATACCGCCTCTACACGAGCCAGAAGCTCAGCCGCGCCGACCTGATCGACGAGGACGGTCGCACCCTTCGCTCCTGGACCCACCCCCCGAGCGACCGGTGGGAGCGGGCGGAGCTCCTGGAGAACGGGGACCTGCTCGCCATCGGCGCGGAGCCCTCGCAGTGGGCGGACGGTGAGGCCGGTCACCGGATCGCCGACGACGCCCGGTACCTCCTGCGTCTCGACTGGGACGGCCGGCTCCTCTGGAAGCGGAAGCTGACCGCGCATCACGACGTGGAGGTCCGGCCGGACGGAATGCTCGCCGCGCTGACATTCAAGCGCCGGCAGGTGCCCACGATTCACCCGGAGATCGACACCCGGGACGATCGCATCACGATCCTCGATCCCGAAGACGGAACCGAGCTCCACGCCCAGGGGATGCTCTTCCCGGCTCTCCGGAGCCGCGCCGTCTTTCCCCTGCTCTACCCCGAGCCGAACGATCTGGGCGGCACCCCCTGGGTCGACCTCTTCCACTCCAACTCGCTCGAGTGGATGCGGGAGGAGGCGCTCTTCGGGACCCATCCGTTCTACGCGGCCCATCACGTGCTCCTCTGCTTCCGCCACCAGAACCGCGTCGCGATCCTCGATACGACGGACAAACGGTTCGTCTGGGCCTGGGGCGACGAGGAGACCCTCGGTCCGCACGACGCCCAGCTCCTCCCCGACGGAAACGTGCTTCTCTTCGACAACGGGCTGGGACGGGGGTGGTCCCGGGGGCTGGAAGTGGATCCCCGAACGGACGAGATCGTCTGGGAGTGGCGTGACGACCCTCCCGAGTCGTTCTATACGCCGACCAAGGGATCGGTGCAGCGGCTCCCCAACGGGAACACCCTGATGGCGGAGTCGGACTCGAGCCGCGCGATCGAGGTCGCTCCCGACGGCGAGATCGTCTGCGACGATTGTGCGAATCCGGTGGATCGACCGGAAGGCGGTGGAGACGATTCGTTCTCGACATCGGTCCCCGTAGCCCCGATTTCGTGGTATTTAGTGACTCTTGCACACCGCGGATGAGAACGTGCGTGCAAATGGCTCCCAGATCAGGTCACCTCCCTCAGGAGGTTTGGGCGCTGAACACCGCTCAGGATGGCCGCAAGCTCCTGGATCTCGATCGACCATTCTTGGCCGTGCTCGGCCTTCTCGTACTCGTCTGCCTCGGATTCCTCGTATTCAATCCTCGCGAGGCCCCCCCCAGATTTGTCTATTCCGCGGACGATGCGTACATCCACATGGTGATCGCACGCAACTTCGTGGAACACGGAGTCTGGGGGCTCACCCCTTTCGAGTTCTCCTCGGCCTCCTCCTCGCCGCTGTGGACCGCATTGCTCGCTGTCATCGGGTGGATCACGGGCCGATTCCTGTTCGTTCCGTGGATACTGAATCTCGTCGCGGCGGCCATGCTTCTCGCGCTGGCGAACCGATCCATGCGCCGCGACCGGATCGCGACGACGGGGCGTTCGACCACGCTCGTCCTGCTGCTCCTGGTCACGCCGCTGCCTACGCTGGTCTTCAACGGCCTCGAGCACTCCCTCCATGCCGTCCTCATGCTCGGCTTCCTCCTGGCGGTCTCAGAGCACATCGCTGCGAAGAGCCCCACGGAGAAGCCCCTTCCTTCGCTCGGACGTTGGGTCCTGCTTCTCGCCTTCCTGTTGCCCGTTGTGCGCTACGAGAGTTTCGCGGCGATCCTCACGGCCGCGTGTCTCTATGCGCTGAGGCGGCGCGTCGGCTTCGGCCTCCTTCTCCTGGGCGTTTCCCTCATCCTGCCGGGGGCCGTGGGCTGGGTATCGGTCGCGCACGGTCACTATTGGCTCCCTTCCTCCATCCTGGTGAAGTCCCCCGGGCTGGTCTCCCTTACCTCTCCGGCCGCGTTCTACTACCGCTTCGTCCTGGGCGCCCTAAGGGTCTCTCTGCCCTTCGTCTTCGCGCTCCTCGCCCTCGGCAGCGCGTACGTCCGGTTTCGGCGCCCGGGGTCGGGCTGGGATCGGCGGGGCGTTCTCGGGACGCTCTTCGCCGTTCAGGCCCTTGCTCACATGACGTTCGGGATCTTCGGGTGGATGGTGCGCTACGACGCGTATGTCATCGCAACGGGAATCGTGGTCACGGCCCTTCTCTATCACGAATTGATTCCGGGGATCGTACGGAACGCGAGATCGGTGAGATTCCGGCTCCCCCATGCGGTGATGCTCGTTCTGTTCCTCTACATACTCAATCCGGTCGCCAACGACTTGAAGAACCGCCTCCGGTCCATTACCCGGATACCCGTCAACGTCGGTAGCATCCAACGACAGCACGTCCAGATCGGTCTGTTCCTCGCAGAGTTCTATGAAGGGGAATCGGTCGTCGTGAACGACGTCGGAGCCGTGTGTCTGATCGCGGAACTTCGACTCTTCGATCCGTTCGGTCTCGGTAGCCCCGAGGTGGTCCGACTGACTCTCCTCGGGAAGTACGACACGACGGCCATTGCCCGCCTCGCGCGCGAGCACGGTTCCAGGATCGCGGTTGTCAACGAGGAATTCTTCCGCGAGCAAGGAGGATTCCCGACGGAGTGGGTCAAGGTGGCGGAATGGGAAATCGCGGACTGCGTCTACTGCGCGCCGATCGTGTCCTTCTTCGCGATCGATCCGTCGGAAGCCGTCCGACTGAGGAGTGCGCTCGAACAGTTCTCTCCCACTCTGCCCGCTGGAGTCATCCAGCGCTCGCAGGTCTGGCGCAAGGGCACAGATGCCGGGAGGAATGGAGGAAGAGTCGACGGTGCGCCACGACGCCTACGCGATCGCAGCGGGAATCACGGTCACGGCACGTCTCTACCATGGGTCCGACCCGGAGATCGATCCCGATGAGGTGTGTCGACTCAGAGGTGCGTTTGAGTGGTTTTTCCCTTCGTCCACCTGAGGCAGGAATCCGGCACCCATGAGTTCCGCGTGACGGTTGCAGCCCGGGTGGGCCTTCGGTACGAGGAGAGACAGTGACGCAACCTCGCCGCTCCTGGCTGAGAGGGCTTGCGGTCGCGGGCATAGTGGGTTCTCTCCTGCTCAATGCATTCCTCCTGATCTGCACCTTGTGGCCCGTCCCACCGCGCGAGGCGCTCAGCCGGGCAACGAATGCGTTGGTCCGCGTCTTTTCGAAAGGTCCCCAGGGGCGCTGGCGCGCCATCCCAGATCACCCTGGGGCCCAATTTCTCACCGATGAACGGCGGCGCGAGATCGACCGGCTCGAGTCCGTCGGATATCTCTCTGGTTCGCGTGCAGTCCCGGAGTCGAAGGGTGTGACTGAGTACGACCGGGAAGCCGCCTACAACGCGCTCAACCTCTACACATCTGGACACGCTCCCACGGCCATTCTGATGGACATGGAGGGCCATGAGCTTTGGGCGTGGAATTGCGCGGCAGAACGCGTGTGGCCTGATCGGGACTTTGAAGCCCAAGAAAACGTGCAGAACCATCGATTCTGGCGACGGGCCCATGTGTTCGAGAACGGAGACATCCTCGCTATCTTCGAAGGCATCGGGCTGGTCAAGCTCGACCGAGACTCGAACCTCCTCTGGTCCTATGAGGGCCGGACCCACCACGATCTCGAGGTGCAGCCCGACGGTCGGATCTACACGCTGACCCGGAAGGCTCGCTTTGATTCAAATTACAGTCAACAGGAACCGATTCTCGAAGACTTCGTCTGTGTTCTCGACCCGGACGGTCGCGAACTCGAACGCGTCTCGGTCCTCGAGAGCCTCGAGAACTCCAGTTATCTCTCCATCCTTCAGCGTGTCGAGTGGGGTGGGGACATCCTGCATACGAATACGATCGAGCGCTTGAACGGCCGTCTGGCACACCTTGCCCCGTGTTTCGCGGCCGGCAATGTACTCCTCTCAATCCTGCACTTGGATACAGTCTGCGTGCTCGATGTGAAGGCCCGTGAGGTGGTATGGGCCATGAATTCACTCTGGTACCAGCAACACCAATCCACCGTGCTCGACAACCTCCACATGCTCATCTTCGACAACCAGGGCAATCGCGGGACGAGTCGCGTGATGGAGTTCGATCCGCTCACGGCCGAGGTCATATGGCAGTACAGTGGGTCGCTCGATCGTCCACTCTACTCTCACACTTGCGGATCGTGCGATCGACTCCCCAACGGCAACACCCTGATCACAGAATCGGATGCGGGGCGGGCGATCGAGGTGCTGATGGATGGCACGATCGTCTGGGAGTTTCTCAACCCGTATCGCGCTGGCCGGCGGAACGAGCTGATCGCGACACTCTTCGAGATGATCCGGCTGGACCCCGAGTTTCCGCTTGACTGGCTACCCACATCGAGTGATCGAGAGACGGATTAGCCCGAGCACGTGCGTGGCCCGTGCGTACGAGGCCTCTGCGCTGCCGCAACCGGGTCTTTGTGGTTGCAGTCACTCATCGATCACCCTATGGAGCCTGGCTCCTGGAGAACGGGGACTTGCTCGCCATCGGCGCGGAGTCCTCGAAGTGGGCGGACGGTGAGGCCGGTCACCGGATCGCCGACGACGCCCTGCTCCTCCCCGAATAGCCGCCCGAAGGGCCCGCGGCTCCCATCCGGCTCACCGCGACGCGAGTTCGATCGGAACGTACTCGACGTAGGTACGGTAGTGGCGGTCGATCTCCCGCACGTAGCGGACGGTCTCGCTTCCGCGGCAGTATCCGAAGCGGGTCTTCGGGTAGTGTTCCGGTTGCTCGAGGAGGAGCAGAGCATTCTCGACGTTGTCGTACCAGCGGTCCGCCGACAATCCGAGCTCGGCGGCGAGGCGACGGGCATCGTCCACGTGGCCCTTGCCGGCGTTGTAGCTCGCCAGCGCGAAGCGAATGCGGGTGGCGAGCGGCAGCTCGGGGTCGAAGCGGTCGATGAGGCTCCGCAGATACTTCGTTCCCGCCCTGATCGAGCTCTCCGGATCCTCTCGCTCCCGGACACCGAATTCGGCGGCGGTCCGCGGCATGAGCTGCATGAGACCGGCCGCCCCGGCGAGGCTGACCTGGGAGCCGTCAAACCGCGATTCCTGGTACATCTGCGCCGCGATGAGACGCCAGTCGAGACCGTATTGCCCGGCGCGCGAGCGGATGAGGTCGTCGTACGGGGAAATGCGGCTGCTCGCGTCGGAGCGGAATTCGTCGCGCACGTGAGCGATGTCCCGGGCGTTGCCGAAGTAGCGCGCGCGAATGAGATTGAAGTGCAGGCCGCGATACTCCTGCCGGAGGAAGGCGTCGAGCGCCTGCCGGAGTTCCGGGTTCTGCGGACGAACCGCCCAGGCGTGGCGGGCGACCTTGATGGCGAAACCCGCCCGGAGGCGGCGTCCGGTTGCGCGCTCCATCTTCAGAATGTGCGAGTCGGAGACGGTGACGTCCCAGGTGCCGTCCTCGACACGGTCGAGGATATCTTCGAGATCGAAGGTCTCCGGGACGACCGCGATCTCGAAGTCGTCGTCATACTGACGGAGCTCCCGCAGCGTTTCATAGTGCGGGCTGCCCGCACGCACGAATACGCGGCGACCGCGGAGGTCCTCGAGATCTCGTACCCGATCGCGTTCACGCACCGCGATCACCTCTTGCAGGTTTTGGTACGGGCGTGTGAACGCGACCTCGTCGGCGAGCTCCGACCGGACGGGAAGCCCGGCGGCCACGACGTCTCCCTTGCCGGCGAGGAGCCAGGGGACGAGGTCCGCGCGCGTCGGCGGGACGACGACCTCCAGCGCCAGACCGTGGCAATCGGCGAACCGCTTCAGCAGCTCGTACTCGAACCCCCGGGGCTCGCCCCGGTGAACGTAGAACGAGGCCGGACCGCTCTCGGTGAGGATGCGGAGCCGGCCCCGAGCCTTGATGTCGCTGAAGTCGTCCGTGTGGGTCGCATCCCGCCGGCTGATCAGAGCGTGGGAGATGAGGAACTCGTTGACGCGGAGCCGTAACTCTCGATCGTCGGGGCGGACGGCGACGGCGGCGGGGCCATTTGCCGCCACGCCGTAAGGAAGGGAGAACGCGATCTCCCTCTCGCGCTCCGGAGTGACCGGCAGTAGGGCGGCGATCAGGTCGACCTCGCCCGAGAGCAGACGATCGACCATCCTTCCCTCGTCGTCTTCGAAGACGAGCCGCGCCTCCGCTCCGAGGAGCTCGGCGACGCCGCGGGCGATCTCCCGGTCGATCAGGGTCTCCGCGCCACCGGCAGTGTAAGGCCGTACCAGGACGGTCAGACCGGGGCCTTCCGGGGCGCTCTTGGTGACCGGCGTCCGCCTCGGCGCGGCAAACGGCTTCCGGGCCATATCCGGGTTCCGGCACGGCAGCACCACGCAGCCGGTGAGCAGCACGATCACGACCCGGGCTCGGCGGCCGAGGCGAAATCTGTGGAGGGGGAGAAGGCGAAGGACTCGTCTCATGTGGACGCGTCGCTCTTCCGGGGCGCGTCTGAAGAAGGTTCAAGTGTATCAGACGCGAGATCATCTCGGGGGTACGAAGGAGGGGTTGCGGCGGAATCCGGGAGGCCGCAGTCGAGCAACCGGACGAATCCCGCAAGAGCCCAACGAAATGTCAAGCGGGCTCAATCGGGGCAACCCGATTACTCGACATGGAATGTTCAGGGCCGACCGCTAAGAGACGGGTTCCCGGGCGGCATCGGCGGGCGAGGGCCCGCCGGCGGTGCTCCGGGCCAGGCGGCCCGACAGGAATGCGAGCGCGAGGAATGGGAGCGCGAGGAGAGCGATGCTGCGGTACGCGGAAAAGCTCAGTCCGAGTGCGGCCACTACGATGCCGACGAAAAGGGCCACGACCGCCAGGCCGGACCAGAGGCCGGGTGTCGAACGGAGGATCCCGGCGGACACGTGTTGATAACGAGCTCCCTGCTCGAGAGAGGACACGATGATCCCGACCATCCGCTCACACTTCGGCGAGCACGCCAGGCCGCCGTCCAGTTCCGTGGCGCACTCTCGGCAGAGGCCCTTCAGGCAGGACCGGCAAGCACCGACCGCCGGACGACCTTCGTGTTGGAAGCACTCCATGCCGGGGCATCGGCACTTCCAGGGTAACGCTTTACCTGCCGGGCACCGATGTGCCCTTGCGGATCGCGACGCCGGACGGCACGGCATCGCGGTGTTCGCCCGACTCCGTATCTCGAGATACTCGGTGGCCCCCGGCGGGGAAGGCCGGAATCAGGCAGCCGGGTCTCCCCGAGAACGCGGGGCGGTTCAGGGGGAGAGGCCACTCCTGTGTCCTGCTCCTCGAGGCTCGCGAGCTCTCCCCCGGCCGGTACCTCATCCTTCTTCACGAGAAGGACGGCCAGGGGCGCGAGGTTCTCCAGACCTTGCGCTATCCGTTCCGCATCGAGCCCACACCCTGAACCGGGCGGGGCTGCATGCGCGGACTCGTCCGTTCGACCGGAAGGGGACGCCCGGCCGCTGGCGGCAACAAGCGGGCTGGTGAGGCGGCGGGAATCGAACCCGCGTCCGCCGGCATCCTGGAATCATCCATGGAAAAAGGCGAGGCGAGAGGGCGTTCGCCGACCCCTCCTCCCCTCGCCTTCCCGGCCCCCGAATCGCAAATCCTCAGGGCCCGGTGAGTTCTCCCGACTACAGCCCCCCGAGCGCCTCCCGTTGCCGGGCAAGCCGTTCCTCCCGAGCGCGGGCGAAGCGCACCACGCCGTCGAAGATCGAATCGGGATCGAGACGGGCCTCGGCGATCACGTCGGGCTCGGTTCCGCCCGTTCTCCACCGATCGTCGAAGTCGGCGTACAGCGAGTACTCCTCGGTGAGCGGACCGAGATTCGCGAGCGGCGGCACGCGCTTCGTCATGGTGCTGACGACCATGCAGTCGTAGCGGGCCGAGTCGGGGAAGACCTTCTCGCGATGCGCCGCCGGCTGCCAGTCAAAGAGCTCGGGGCTGATCACCGCGGCCACCCGCACGTTCACGCCCTCCTTCTCCAGCCGCGGGAGGATCCCGACCAGGTTCATGGTCGAGCTCGAGCCCTGCGCCAGAACCGTTCCCATCGGGGGCCGGTCCGGGGCGTAGTCGCGGATGAGATACATCCCCTTCGCGGCGGCCTTCAGATCGGGGTCGGCGAAGCCGCTCCGGTCGCTGACGTAGAAGTCCGGCCGGGCCACGTGGATCGTGATGATCCCGACCTCCTTCCGCGCCGTGGCCTCCTGGAGCGCGGCGAAGTAACCGGCCGCCACGTCGTTGTAGTCCCAGAAGTAGAGATTGATGATCTGGTTCCGGGGGAAGAGCGTCCACACCTGGGGCGCGAAGATCCCGAAGTGCGTGCGGGCGTCCGCCGCCGTCTCGGGTCCGGAGTGCCCGGCGAGAATGGTGAGCACGCCGAGGGCGAAGGGACTGTCCTGGTTCTGCTGGCTGTAGACGCGGGCCGGCGTGTACATCAGCGGCGTGAACGAGCCGTAGGTTCCGGACAGCCCTCCCATGCCGGCGTGGATCTCGGGATCCGACGAGGCCGTTTGATTGATGAGCCCGATGATGGTCGACGCGTTCACCGCCTCCTGGATCGGCGCCTTGAGGCGGGTCCCGGCCGGGTTCGTCACCGGATCGTAGTGACCGAAGAAGTGGCACTTCTCCACGTTGATCGAGTCGGAGAGATCCGCCGCCGCGGTGTAGAACCGGTTGCCGGTCACGTAGTTCATCCACTTCCCGATCTCGCTCAGGGCCCGTCGGGTTCCCCTCTTCTCCCCCGGCGGCAGGAAGAGGGCGATCGTCCGCTTGGCCTCCTCACCGGTGTGCGGGTTTTTCAGAACCGCCTCGACGGGTTCGGTCGGGAGGTTCTCGACCTTCAGGCGCTCGTCGCGGAAGGGATCCCGGTCGGTGGCGATTTTGACCGGGAAGCTGCGGTCGAGCTTGCCGGCGATGTCCACGACCCGGTCCGCGATCCACTCCCGGAGCCCGGGCCTCTCGTCCATCACCGACATGGCGATCTGCACGTTGGTCATGAATTGGGTAAGGCGCTCCGGCTCGGACTTCGGGGCGCCGTCGCGAATCCCCTCGAACGTCACCCCGTAGCGCTTCTCGAACGTCTCGGCGAGGGCCACGAAGTAGTCGCCGTTCATCGCAAGGGCGTACGGATGGCTGGGAGCGCCGACGAGCATCTCGCCGTCGTAGCCGGGAATGCGCCGTTCGATCGCGCCCGGCCACCAGCCCTTGAGGGTGGGGCCGATGACGATCATCGGTCGCCGGTCGTCGACCGGCCAGTCCTCCATGGCCTTGAGCGCGCCGAAGACGTCGTCAAACCGGTTGCCGTCCTCGATGGAGAGGACGTTCCAGCCGTAGGACGTCCACTGCTGGGCGATGTCGTAGCCCTGGTACTGCGGCTTCACGACGCTGCCCACGAGCTGATCGTCGATGCCCGCGTTGTTGTAGGAGAGGAGCACCCGGAGCCGCTTCCCGACCTGCTGCGCGAGGGCGGCGGTCTTGACCTCCTGGGCGTGGCCGGCGGTCAAGGCGAACTCGCCCTCGAAGGCGATCAGCTTGAGGGTGGGTGGAGCGCCGATCGCGTCCCAGAAGAGCGCCTTCCCCGCGGCGGTGGCGATCCCGATCCCGGACGGTCCCCCGTTGACGTCGTTCGTCAGATCGGTCGTCTCCGAGTGTCCGGCCAGCGATCGAATGCCGCGCAGCTTGGCCTGCGCGAACCGCGGATCGTCGCTCAGCCCGTTCTCCGAGAGGAGATTCCGAACCGCGCCGGGGCTGCGCCGGAACCCGAGCGCGTCGACGGACAGAATGGCTACGTTCGGATCGATCGCGTAATCGTCCTTGCCGGTGGCCTCGCGCTGACGACGCATCGCCTCGCACAGGATCATCCAGAGCGCATAGCAGGTCGGGATGGAGTGGCCGCCGGTCAGCATGAACTTGTCGGCGAAGGGGTGCTTGGGGTCGCGGAGGTCGTAGCGCAACCCGCCCACCTCCGGTCCGCCCAGATGGATGGCGACGTTGTAGGGGGTGTAGGCCAGGGGCCCCCCGTAGTGGCCGGTCTGCGAGTAGTTGCCCAGGAGCACCAGCGTCATCGCGGTCATGAACGCCACGTCTTCGAACCGCTCGCGCTCGTACGCGGGGAGCTCGATGGAGTGGGGCGTCCGCCTCTCTTCCGTCTCCACGGCGTTGACCGTGACGACCGTGGGTCGCGACGTGACGTGTAAAGCCATCTCGAACAGGTCCTTGCCAGTCGGGTGGGGGAAGGGACCGGGCAGCGGCGGGCTCGCGGGTGAGCCGGCGCTCCGCGGGTGGGTGGCCGAACAGAATAACAGATCAGGAAGCAGACGCGCGACCCGGGTCAAGACGACGGCCGGTCGCCCGGAGGACGTCGGGCCGGAGATCCCACTCGCCCTCAGGCCGACCCCGGGTCGGAGACGGGCGACTCCGCCAGCGGCGCCGGTCTCGGGATCTCGAAGACGCCGGCGAGCTCCTCGCACGCCCGGTCGACCTCCTCGCAGACGCCGCGGTACTTCTCCTCGGAGAACCCCAACTCGCCTCGGCAGACCGTCGCCGCGTCGGGAACGCGCGAGGAGACACTGACCGCCGCGACCGGAGAGCCCCCGAGATCGAGGGCCGCGATCTCGTCGAGCGTCGCGTGGTGAAGTCCGACGCAGCAGACCAGAACGTCGGGAAACCCCCAGTTGCGCGCCATCCACGCCCCGGCCTCGGCGTGGGTCCAGGAGAGCTCCTCCCGCTCCACGAGGACGAGGTCCCGGCCGGAGGACACCGCGGACTCGTACACCGGGCGATAGTGCTTGCCCCATTTGCAGAGCAGGATGGGAAGCGCCATGTCCTGCAGCAGGGCCCCGGTGAACGCCTCTCCTTCGGATCCACGGCAGATCTCCCGGGCCAAGACCTCGGCGAACACCGAACGCTGGAGAGAAGTCCGCCAGAAGGCCTCGGGGTCGAAGCCCTCTCCCCGTCTCGGAAGAGCCTCGATCGCCCCGCACCCGAGCACCAGAGAGCGGATGCGACCGAGGCCGAGCATCGCCACGGCCTGGCGGACGTTTCCGATCCGGTTGGGGATCCCGAAGTGCGCGGAGTTCACCATCCGCAGGACCCGCGCGGAGATCCCGGGATCGCTGCTGATCGCGCCGGCGATCTTGCCGACGTCGGCGTCCTCGTCCCCGGCCATTTCGAGACACGCGGTCGCCGCCTGCGGCAGGGACGGGATCTCCAGCTCACGGAACATGCGGCCGAAGTCGCCGGTGGCGATCGCGGCCTGTTCGCTCAGCTTGCGAAAGATCATCGCCGATACCTGGTTTCGAGACGCGCACCCGGGAGGCGAGCGTCGTGAAGAGATGGTTCTGGCGACTGGCCCGCATTCAGCCCTGGTACGTGCTCACGCGCTTCCCGAATCGGCTGACGCGGTCCGCGTTCATCCTCGTGAACTCGGGGATCTCGATCGCCATTCTGGCGGCGGCCGCGGCCTACACGGACCAGCCGTTGCTGTTCCCGTCCCTGGGACCCAGCGCCTTCCTCTTCTTCTATCGGCCTCTGGCTCCCTCGAGCTCTCCCCGCAACGCGATCCTGGCCCACGGGGGTGCCATTCTTATCGGATGGATGGCCTTCGCGCTTTTCCAGGAAGGGATCCCCGGCGGTCGAATCACGGCCGTGACGATCGCCCTCTCGCTGACGAACGTCCTGATGGTCGCGACGAACCTGGCGCATCCGCCCGCGGCGTCGACCGCGCTGATGGTCTCCCTCGGCCTGATGACCGGCGGCCCGGTCCTCCTCGCCCTGATGGCGGCCATCGTCCTGCTGACCGCGCAGGCGTACGTGATCCACCGGCTCTCGGGGGTCTCCTTCCCGCTGTGGAGCCCGCGACCGGGACCCGGTCGGGACGGACTCGTCCCGCGGGCCCTGGAGACCGAGGCCCCTCCGGCCCCGACCGACGCCTTCACGTCCGTCGCGGATCGCCTGGTCGAGCGGAGAGGGGCCGTGCCGTCCGGAGGGACCGCACCGAAAAGGAACTTCCCCGGGATGCCGACGGGATCCTGAGAACTCTCGCAACTCCCGCGCCCCCAAGGAGTTCAAGCGAGTCGCTCAGGCGTCCGGGAGGATGGCGCCCGGCGACGGTCTCGAACTCCGGATCGCTCCTGTCGTAGGATGGAGGAAGTCGGAACCGCATCGAAGGACGGGCGCCTCCGCCGCTTCCGGGAACGACCCGTTCGCCGTCTTCGGGAGGGGACTCCTCGCCGACCGGGGCTCGCCGAGACTCCGGGCACGAGGAGGCGCGCACATGCATCGTCCGCCTCGACGTCTCGTCGCACCGCTTCTCTTTCTCCTTCTTTCCGCGCCCGGGGTGGTCCCGTCCGTGGCCGCCGAGAACACGTACGTCGAGGACTTCAGCACGACGACCTACCGGGACGCGGCGAACACGACGGCCGACTGGAACACGGTCGTCGAGGAGCTCCGGCTCCCCCCCTTCGAGCCGATCGGAATCGGCAGCCTCGACACTCCCGGATCCGCGCTCGAGGTCGTCGTCGCCGGAGACGTCGCTTGCGTCGCCGACGGAGACTCCGGTCTGCGCGTCGTCGACGTCTCCGACCCCACGGCCCCCTCCGCGCTCGGGCACCTCGACACCCCGGGGTCGGCACTCGGTGTCGCTCTGGCCGGGGACATCGCGTGGGTCGCCGACGGGGACTCCGGACTGTGCGCCGTCGACCTCTCGAACCCCGCCGCTCCCTCCGCTCTCGGGAGCCACGACACCCCCGCCCCCGCGAACGGGGTCGCCGTGGCCGGAGACGTCGCGTGCGTCGCCGTCGGGGACTCCGGGCTCTGCCTCCTCGACATCTCGAACCCGGGGGCTCCGACGCTCCTCGGTCTTTCCGACACTCCCGGATCCGCGCTCGCCGTCGCCGTGGCCGGAGATCTCGCCTGCGTCGCCGACGGAGACTCCGGACTCTGTCTCATCGATGTCTCGAACCCGTCGGCTCCCTCTCCTCTTGGTCGCTACGACACGCCGGGTCAGGCCCGCGGCCTTGCCCTCGCCGGGGACGTCGCCTACGTGGCGGACGGCGCGTCCGGCCTTCGCGCGATCGACATCACGAATCCCGCCGCGCCCACCTCCCTCGGGAGCCTCGACACCCCCGGTCTGGCGCGAGCCGTCGCGGTGAGCGGTGACGCCGCGTACGTCGCCGACGACGCGTTCGGAGTTCAGGTCGTCGACGTCTCCGATCCCTCCCAACCGGTCTCGCTCGGCAGCCACGACACGCCCGGCCACGCCCACGGGATCGCGGTGGCCGGGGGCGTCGCTCTCGTCGCGGATCGGCTCTCCGGAATTCGATTGCTCGAGATCTCCTCTCCCGTGCCGCCCGTCTATCTCCACCGGTACGACACGATCGGCAACTCGATCCGCGTCGCGGTGTCGGGGGACGTGGCGTACGTCGCGTACGGGACCGTCGGTCTGCAGGCGATCGACATCTCCGTTCCGGGGAACCTGACCCCCCTCGGGATCCATGACACCCCGAACTTCGCCACCGGGGTCGCGGTCTGCGGGGACGTCGCCTCGTCGCCTGGGTCGCGGCGGCCGGCTCGGGGCTGCTCGCGATCGATGTCTCCGAGCCCGCTTTCCCCGCGCTGCTCGGCGACCACGACACGCCCGGCTACGCCGAGCGCGTCGCGGTGGCGGGAGACGTCGCCTACGTGGCGGACGGGCCTTCCGGACTCCGGTTGATCGACGTCTCGAATCCCACCACGCCCCTCTTCCTCGGCGTGTACGACACGCCGGGGGAGGCGTCCGCCGTCGCGGTCGCAGGGGATCTCGTCTGCGTCGCGGACGGACTCTCCGGGCTCCACCTCATCGACGTCTCGAGCCCCTCCGCACCGGGCCTGCTCGGCACCTACGACACGCCGGGCGAGGCCGACGACGTCGTCGTGCAGGGAGACGTCGCCTACGTCGCCGACCGGCTCTCGGGGATTCGGATCGTCGACATCTCGAACCCGGCGGAGCCCTCGCTCCTGGGGTACTACGACACCTCCAGCTCGGTCCGCGGGGTGGCGGTGTCCGGAGACGTCGCCTACCTGGCGGACTCCTCGGTGCTTCTCCAAGCGGTCCAGGTGCGGCAGCGGGAGGTCGACGGGAGCGCGAACGTCGCCCAGTCGCTCGACGTCGACGGCTCGAGCGCGGTCGTCCTCGAAGCCCGTCTGACGGCATCCTCGACCGAGAGCATCGCCTGGGGGCTGAGCGCCGACGGGGGAGCCCACTGGCAGGCGGTGCTTCCCGACGGGAACTGGAACGTTTTCACCCATCCCGGGCACGATCTGCGGTGGCGCGCGACGCTCTCGTGGACCGCGCCCGGAGGCCCCTCGGTTTCCTGGCTCCAGATCGACTGGCTCGAGGCCGGGGTCCCGGCCTCGGGACCGGACGAGCCGATGTCGTTCGCGCTGGAGGAGGGAGCGCCGAACCCGTTCCGGCGATCGACCTCGATCTCGTTCCGCCTCGGGGAGCCTCGACACACCCGGCTCCGGATCTACGACGTGCGGGGACGGCTCGTGAGCACGCTGATCGACGGGGTCCTGCCGACCGGCCGGCACCGAACGCTCTGGTCGGGCTCACGAGAGGAGCGAACGTTCGTATCTCCGGGCGTGTATTACCTGACCATGGAGTCGGGTGAGTTCCGGGCCGTGCGAAAACTGATGCTCGTGCGGTAGCCGACGTCCCGACGGCGGACGGGCGTCTGGGATCATCCCCGACCGAGCACCCCCCACGAGGGCAGGCGTCGCTTGCGCTCCCGATCCTCCGGATGGACGGCGAGCGCGGCGGAGGCCTCAATTCATGTCAAAATCGGATAATAAAGGCGCACATAGCCCAATACGCGCACCGCTCTCCCCCGGGGCGGCCGTCCGACCCGCGATGGGACCGGGGAGCCCGGGTCCTCCCCGGTTGTGAGCGCGGGTCGACTCGTGTCACAATGTTATCAGGGACCTGCTGGACCGTTCCCTCGTCGACTGGATGGAGGGGCCTCGCCCGTTCTCCGTCGGGCCCATGCCAGGTGTTCGTGGGGCGGACCGGCAGGAGCCGGAAACGACGGATTCAACGAGGAGGCACCATGAGAGCGACTCTCCTGCCCATTCTCGCGATCGGTCTGGTCGGGTTGTGGACGGGGGTGTGTGGGGCGCAAGCCGATGCTTTCGCGACCTTGGCGGTATCCACGGACATCGGGGTCACGGTTCAGTGGCAGACGAGCGGCACCACCTCGCAGAACTTCGGCACGACGACTCCCGGCAGTTCGCCCACGGACAACCTGATTCTGACCGTGACCCACAACCTGGGCCCCGCCCAGACGTTCAACCTCTCGTCCATTGTGACGAAGCCCGGCGGACCCGACTGGGATCTGAGCGTCACCCTCAACGACGGCTCGGAGACCCTGACCTGGCTGCAGGCCGACTTCGGCACGTCTCGCCAGTTCACCGCCCCCATCGGAGGGGTATCCGAGAACTTCAACAAGAACGTCGCGGCCCAGTTCAACGTGGGAGCGCAGCAGAACACGACGAGCTATCAGTTCCAGATCAACCTGACGGTGACTGCGATCTAGCCGTGGATCGATCCCTACGGGTACCTGGGTGGTATCTGATTGTCGCGTCTCTCGCGATCGCGATGACGGTCGCGTCGTCGTCGACGACCGCCGCCAAGGTGAGCATGACCCCGTCGTCGACCCGGATGACCGTGGCTCCGGGCAGCCATGGCGGTCAGACGGTCACGATCGGCAACATGACGGACGGGCCGATCTCCTGTCGTCTCCGGCTTCACGACTGGACGATCGAGGACGGCCTGGCCGAGAGACTGCGCTATCACCCGTCGAACACGCAGAAGCGATCCTGCACCGAGTGGCTTCAGGTCTGGCCGACCGAGTTCGAGATACCGGCGGGCGGTCTGCAGGAGATCTCCCTCTCGGTCACGCTTCCCGAAAACGCCATCGGTAGCTACTTCAGTGCCTTCATCGTCGACATCGATCCGGTGGCCCAGGCCTCTCCGAGCGCCCTCACCGTCGCCACGCGGGTCAATCTCGGGCACCTGATCACCGTGGACACCGAGGGCAATACGAACTGGCACGCGGAGCTGGAGGGTCTTAGGGTCTCGCGGCCGGACGACACGCGGGGTCTGGAGATTCATGCGGTCATTCGCAATCGCGGCAACGCGGGGCTGAGGCCGGGAGGGTCCTTTGCGATCGTGGATGCGAGCGGCCTGCTGATGGGCAAGGTGGAGATGAAGACGTACTTCGCCCAGCCGGGCGGAGACATTCGGGTCGCCGAGCAGTGGGACGGTCCGCTCGCTCCCGGCAAGTATCAGATCATCGGAACGATCGAGCTCGGAGGAGGACGGTTCCTCACCCCGGAGATGGAGTTCGAGGTCGTGGATCACCTCGAGCTGATGCTCGCGGAGGTCGTGCAGCGTGAGGGTCGCGCGGACGCCATCGTGCGCGTCGAGAACCGGGGCAACATCACGGCCGTCCTCAGGAGCACGATCCGGGTGAATGACACGCGGGGAGCGACCGTCGAATCTCCCGATGCCCCTGACCTCACCATCCTGCCCGGGGAGGCATCCGGGCAGACGGTGCCCCTCGGCTCCCTGCCTCCGGGCGAGTACGAGCTCACGGTGCTTCTCGAGAACGAAGACCACAGCCTCGCGAGCTCGAGACATTTCCGAATCCGGTAATCGCACCGAGGCCCTCGACTCCGGAGCGGTAGAGGAACGATTTTGAACCCGGCCTGCGTCTCTCAACAGCCTCGGCTCCGGCAGCGGCTCGCTGCGCCGGGTGAGAGATGCCGGCCCGCCCCATCGATCGGAGCGCCGGCCCGAGTCGTGTTCGCCCTCTTGCTCGCAGGTGCGCTGGGGGCGATTCCCCTGCGGGCTCAGACCACCGAATCCGACGTGCGGCAGTTCGAGCTGTACATCGGCGACAGCTTGGAGGTGAGCGTCGAGCCCGTCGATCGGTTGCTCAATCTCGATCCGGAGCTGGTCGCGGTGAACGCGCCCGACCCCGGGCGCATCGTTCTCCGGGGCCTGAAGTACGGCATGGCGACCATCCGGGTGTGGAGCGAGGGCCGCCCCATTGTTCTTCGGGCCATGGTGCTCGGTCACCGGCCGATCCTCGACCCCTCGCAGGACCCGCGGGTGAGGAACGGTCGACCCCTCTCGATCACGTACGGCACCCGCTACTACGGCTACCGAACCGAGGGCCCGAGAAGCACGAGCAGCAGCGTCCGGACCCACACGGGCGAGGCGCGCCTGAACCGGGGCGACCTCCACGGGCAGGGCCGACTCACGCTGGAGGAGCGCGAAGGGGAGGTCGACGTGCTGCAGTACGACGTGCTCCTCGAACGTCCCCAGCTCGGTCCCTTCCACCAACCACGACTCCATCTCGGCATGGTCGACGTCGCCTGGAGTCGATTCACGTTCTTCCGGGACCGCTTCGAGGGGGGACGGCTGGAGCTCGGCACCCCGCGTCTCGTCGGCGGGCGACAGCGTCTTCTCCTCGAAGTCTGTTACGGGGAGGACGTCCCCGACGTCGTGGTCCCGGGAAGTCGCACCCGTCTCTACGCCCCGACGCGGGATCGACTCGGCGGGGCCCGCCTGCAGTGGCGTCCTTCCTCGGACGTGTTCGCCCACGCGGAGCTCGGCACCCGGTGGGGTCCGGGAGACGAGACGCGGGGAGTCGGGTCGATCGGGACGAGGGGACGCGAGGCCCACGTCGACTGGGAGGGGCTCCTGGCGGTCGACGGAGACCACCTGGCCGGCGATGGGGGGATCCGGTGGGCCCGGCGGGGCACGGCTCTGTCCGCGAGTGCGAACTTCTTCAACGGTCCCTTCAGGACCCTCCGCGGAGGTCGGGGGCTCCCGGGATCGCGCTACCTCCGCCTGGGCGCCCGCCGGGACGTCGGAGACCGTCTGCGCCTGAACGCAACCACCTCGTGGCGACGGTGGGAGCAGACGGAGACGAGCACCTTTACCGTGATTCCTCCTCCCGAGTCAGAGCTCACCGTCACGCCTCCACCGGGGTCGGGACCGTTGCGAGTGGGGCCGGCCGCGCTCTCCGCCGCGGTCACCCCCTCCGCGATCGACGCGTGGCTGGACAATCGATACCACTCCCTGGGAGCGGACTACGAACTGACGGAGGCTGTCCTGCTGAGGGGATGGCTGAAGCGTGGCGACAACGACATCCGCGAGGATCACTGGCGGAGGTGGCGCGGAGGCGGAGAGGTCGGTTTCCGGAGCAACGGGGGGCTCGAGCGGCACGGCGCGTGGGTCGGACTCAGGATCGGCGGAGAGAACACGAACGAGCGGATCACGGACGGCGACAGGGACGACTTCACGCGACGGTCCGTGTATCTCGAGCCGGAGCTGGGTTTCTCGGAGTGGCTGAGCGTCGAGGCCCGGTTGGAGCGTCGCTTCTTCGGGGACGACGTGACGGACGAACCGAGTGACTTCGTCTGGCGCACCCAGGTCGTCGGTCGCGCACCTCGCTTCGGTCCGATGGGGGACGGGAGATTCACGCTCGGCTACCAGGAGTGGGAATACCTGAGCCTCCTCGACCGGAAGTTCAACTCGGGACGGCGCTACACCGCGCGGGTCGAACTCGGCACGCGGCCCTGGCACGGCTTCCGGGCGGACATGGTGGCCGCCTGGGATCAGGATCCGGACATGGACCTGGAGAACGGGGCGATTCAGATCGGTCTCACCCATGGATTCGGGGCGGGGCGGCCGGCGGTGGAACGGGGTCGCCGTTACCCCCGGAGGACCGTGCGAGGGTTGGTTTTCCACGATCGGAACGCGAACGGACGGAGAGACCCGCTGGAGTTCGGGGTGCCCGGAGTGAAGGTCCGGTTGGACGACGGTCGCGAGGCGGTCACCGGCTCGGACGGGTTCTATCGTTTCGGCGGAGTTCGCGCCGATCGTGTTCACGTGCGGGTCGTCCCCGATCCGGAAGTGACGAAGCTCGTCGCGACGACACCGGTCGTTCGAAGGGTGGCCCTGGCCGCGGTCGACCGTCCCGGGGCGGACTTCGGCCTCGGCCCGGCCCCCGCCACGCTCGAGCTGCTCGCATTCAGCGATCTGGACGAGAACGGACAGCTGGACGAAGGGGAGCCCCTGGTGTCGGACCTTCGTCTGTACCTCACGGGGGTCGACGTGCAGGTCCGCACGACCACGGCGGGAGCGACCCGCCAGATGCTGCCTCTGGGGCGAACGGTGACCTGTGACTGGCGGCGGAGCTCGCTGCCGACGGACTACTCCCCCCTGGGGCGCTGGGAGGATCTCACCGTCACGGCGACGGCCGGCGAGACGGTGCGGTGGGAGCTGCCTCTCCGTGCGCTGCGCTCGGTGCGCGGCCACGTCTACGTGGACCGAAACGGCAACGGTCGCTGGGACCGGGACGAGCCGCCGGCGGGTGGCGCGGCTCTGCGGGCCGGCTCGAGGCTGGCGGTCGTGGATCTCCAGGGACGGTTCGTCTTGAAGGGACTGCCGCCCGGCCGGGTCGAGATCACCCTGCTCGATTCGGGGAGAAGACCGGACTGGGTCCTTCCCAGGCCCTTTCGCGTCGAGCTCGATCGCGGTCCCGAGATCCGGAATGGGATCGAGATCGGACTGCGGACGGTGAGTCGCCGGTAAACCAAACCACCCCCGTCCGCCGGGGGGGGCGGCGGTGGGCCGACGGCGCGCCCGGAGCGGCGGGCCGGCGACCGTCTCGCGGCAGGGCGGGATGATCCGGTCCCGTCGCGGATCTCGCCATTGGTTGTCCTGCCTGCACAATGGTCGCGGATGCGTGGTCATGCCTGACGGTCGGCCCGGGACCCACTTGAAATCTCCCGCCGAAATGCGGTAAAAATGTTGGAGTGGCTGCCCCGGATGGCACCCGGCGCTCCCCCCGACTACGCGATTTCTCGCCCCTTGAACCGTTCGCAAGGACGGACATGCCTCGCGACATTCCCCGACCCGGAGATGTTTGCCGGATGGTTTTTCGCGTCCGCCCCCGGCGGGAGCCCGGATACGAGCGTCCCCGACTCCGCCCGAGGGCCCGAGCGGCTCTCCTCGCCGGAGCCGGCTTCATTCTCCTCGCCCTCGGAATCGGGCTCGCTCCGAACGAGGCTCGGGCCGATCGGTACCACGTTCGCACCGGCGGGTCTCGCTCGGTCATGCCGAGCCTCCCCGACACGTGGGCTCTGTGGAACTGCTACCCTTCGATCCACCTCGCCCTGCAGCAGGCGACCCCCGCCGACACCATCGTCCTCTATCCGGAGGACCACGTCGTCGATCGACCGCTCGATCTGATCACCCATCTGGCCAACAAGAACTTCGACGGCGACTACGCGACGTGCCGAGTGCTGATGGAGACGACTGCCGCGTTTCGCTTCGACTCCACCTTGACCTCCGCCTCGATCCAGGGCGTCTCGTTCGTCGGCTCCACGCCGGCCAGTTCGGCGCCCGTTCTCTACCCCGAGAATCCGACTCAGACTCTTCAGAGCGTTCTGATCGAGGACTGCGCGTTCACCGGGCACCAGGGATCCTCGTACCCCTACGGAGGAAGCTGCATCCATGCCCGGGGCGACGGGCAGGGAATGCAGATCGTCCTGAGGCGATCCGTGCTCCGCGACAACACGACCGCGGGCCCCGGGGGAGCCGTCTTTCTCCAGGACGACTACCACTTCGTCGCGGAGGACTGCGAGTTCACGAACAACGAGAGCCAGAACAATCCGCCCCAGATCGGGCGAGGGGGAGCGATCTCCGTTTTCTCGTTGAGGACCGCGAGCTCCCTGGACCTGGCCCATTGCCACGTTGACAGCAATCGCGCGGTGGGGGCCGGCGGAGGCATCTCCGTCGAGGACGGCAGCACGACATTGCACGATTGCGACCTCATCGGGAATCGAAGCGCGTTCAGCGGGCAGGATCCCTGGACGGCCGGCGCCGGGCTGTTCATGTCCCGCACCTCGGCATCGCATACCGAGGCGATCCAGCTCGACATCTCCGATTCGAGGTTCATCGGCAACAAGGGAAACCTCACCTTGGGAGCCACTGCCGCCGACGGCGGCGGCGTATTGGTGAAGGGGCGGGACGTCGGCCGGATGGTGGCGGTCACCTGCACCGGATCCCTCTTCGAGGAGAACTACAACGGGCAGGGAGCTGGGTTCTATCTGGGAAGGTACGCGACCGGTCTCATCTCCCGTTGTACGTTCCGGAACAACACGTCCTTCGGTTCCGGGGGCGCGGCCTACAAGGGGGGCGCGTTCGCGGACAACCTCGGCGAGACGGGCCGGTTCGAGTATTGCCAGTTCATCGGAAACCAGGCCGGATACGATGACAACGGGGACTTGGGGACGATCAACGGACGCGGCGGCGCCTTCCGGACACGGTTGAGCCCGCGCGCGGAGTTCATCCACTGCAGCTTCTCGAACAACCGGTCCGGCGGTACGTTTCCGAGGGGAGACGCGATCGATCACACGAGCGAGGGGAGCGCGTTCACCGACAGCCTTCAGATGTGCGTGCTCGTCAACTGCGTGTTCTACGGGACGAACGGCAACACCAATCAGATCACCTCGGATCCCTCCGGCTTCAGCGAGGTCTCGCACTGCGCCTATGAGGACGGAGAGTTCAGCTGCGCCGGCGTCACCCCCGACTCGACGGTCATTCTGACGGAGTCCCCGTTCGTGTCGGCGGAGAATCCCTATCCGATCGTGAGCTCTCCGTGCATCAGCCGGGCCCTCGATGTCGGGATCAGCCCGGACATCCTCGGCACGGTGGTTCCCCAGGGGGCAGGCCCCGACATCGGGGCCTACGAATTCGTGCCGTCCAGTGCGGCTCCGGGAACTCCGGAGATCGTTCCGGTCGTCGGGTACGCCCGCATCCTCCCCGCCCGGCCGAACCCGTTTCGGTCCCGCACGACGATCGTCTTCGAGCTCGGCCGGCGCGACCACGTCCGCCTGAGATTGGTCGACTCCGCCGGACGGGTCGTCGCCCCGATCGCGGAAGGCGACTTCGGGGCGGGGCGCCATCGGATCGACTGGGGAGGACTTGCCGCCGCCCGACATCCGCTCGCAACGGGTGTGTACTATGTGACCCTGGAGTCCTCCGACGGCATTCAGAGTACGAAGTTGTTGTTGATCCGATAGGGATTGCCCGCACGGGCACACGCCCGTGCGGAGCCCAGGCGGAGAGAGAGCGGTCCCCCGCGAAGATCATCCCGGGTCGGCTCCGGCCCGGGATGTTGGGGAGTGGCCTGGAGCCGGCCTCTCCGCCTTGGTATAGTAGCTACGCGTCCGTCCCTCCCCGAGCCCTGACGCGACCGAGCGGAGCCCTCCCTCCGATCTCTCCCACTCCGCTCCAGACCATTTCCGCGCAGGGGAATCGATCATGATGTCGTGCATTCGCTCCCGCACCGCCTGCGGTGCGTTGACCCTCGCTCTTTCGGGGGTCTTCCTCACCGGCGTTCCGTTCTCACCGCCCGAGGCTCCGGCCGACGAGACGATCACCTCCGAAACCGCATCCAGAGAATCCGCGCTCCTCGACCGGCCCGACCTCAGGCACGAGAGAGGCAGCGGCTGGAAGCCGTACAACCGGGTCAAGTGGGCCACCGAGCGGAGAATGCGGAACGGGAGACTGCCCGCGCCGGGCGCCCGCTGGGAGGCCTGGCTTGTCAAACGCGAGCGCGACGGATCGGTGACTCCCCGGTCCGGCTGGTTCGAGATCGGTCCGGTCAACCTGTCCGGACGGATTCTCGACATCGACTTCCACCCGACCGACCCGGACATCGTCTACGCCGGTTCGGCCTCCGGCGGGCTGTGGAAGTCGACGGACGGCGGGGACACGTGGACGACGTCCACCGCGGAGCTCCCCACCCTCGGCGTCGGGGCGGTGGAGGTGCTGCCCTGGAACTCCGACATCGTTCTCATCGGAACGGGCGAGGCCACCATGAACATCGGTCGCGTGGGCGGGGTCGGCGTTCTGCGGTCGACGGACGGTGGGAACACCTGGGGTCCCACGGACCTGTCCTATCCCGTGGCGGGCCTGTACGGGCACGGGTTCCACGTGATGGAGTCGAACCCCGCGACGGGCACGATCCTCGCCGGAGCGACCGACGGTCTCTGGCGCTCCACCGATGAAGGGATGACCTGGACCGCGGTCCGGACGGGGGGTGACTACTACGACGTGAAGTGGAAGCCCGGAGACGCGAGCCGGGTCTACACCGTCAAAGGAGAGGACGACGGCGGAAACAACGTGAAGGTGTCCACCGACGATGGTCTCACGTGGGCCAAGGCGGGGACGGGACAACCCCTCGGCTATCAGATCGGGAAGACGAAGATCGCCGTCTCGCCCGCCGAGCCGGACTGGATCTGGGCGAACTACACGAACTCTCAGACATGGCGGACGTTGGGCGTCTATCGCAGCACGGACAACGGGGCCACCTGGGAGGCGCTCAACACCGACACCAACATGGTGGGCTATCAGGGGTGGTACAACGTCACCCTCGCCGTGGATCCCGATGACACCGATCGTCTGCTCGCGGGGGGCGTCCCCATGTGGGTCTCCAACGACGGGGGCTGGACCTGGCTCCGGCAGGACAAGTGCCCTCTGTTGGGGAATGACGACTGCCCCCACGTCGATCACCACGCGATCATCTACGAACCGGGCTCGACCTCGAACGTCTGGGTGGCCACCGACGGCGGCGTCTGGAGGTCCACGGATGACGGGCGCCACTGGATGTCGCGCCGGGACGGCATGGCGACGTATCAGTTCTACGACATCTGCGTTGCCCAGTCGGATCCGATCTTCGTCATGGGAGGGACGCAGGACAACGGCGTTCCCGGCCGGGACGGGGAGAACACTTGGTTCGTCTCGAATCTCATCGCCGACGGCATGGTCTGCAACATCAACCCCACGAGGGCGCACGTCATCTACGCGGAGGCCCAGTTCGGATGGCACGTGAAGAGCCGCAACGGGGGTCAGTCCTGGTTCGACATCATGGACGGAATCTCCGGATACGGCACTTGGGTGACGCCGGTCGACGAGGACCAGAACGTACCGAACCACCTCTACACGACTTCCGGAGGCTCCATCTACCGGACGACGGACGGCGGAAGCCCGTGGGTGAACGTCGCGTCCCACACCGCGACCTGGATCTCCATCAGCCCCGTCGACGGGAACGTGGTCTGGACGGTGCACGACTCGACCGGGGTCCTCGTCACCGTCGACGACGGAGAATCCTGGTCGGCGGCCTCCCCCTACGGCTTCGCCACCGGACCGGTGACGAAGATCCTCGCGCACCCGACCGATGTCGACGCGGCGTTCGTCACCTTCGGAGCCTACGACACCTCGGTCGCCCACATCGCGATCACGATCGATCAGGGGGCCACCTGGCAGGACGTCACCGGCGACTTTCCGACCCAGCCGGTCAACGCGATCGTGGTCGACCCGCTGGATACGGATTACTGGTACATCGGAACCGACGTCGGCGTGTGGGTGAGCACGAACGGCGGTGTGAACTGGTTTCCCTTCGAGGCCGGGCTCCCCAACGCCGTCGTGTACGACCTGGAGATTCAGAGATCGGCTCGGAAGCTCGTCGCCGGAACGCACGGGCGGGGAGCGTGGGAAGTCGCTCTCCCGCCGCCGAACAGCAACCGTGTCGGTGAAGTCGCCGCGGCTCCTTCCCTGAATCTCATGCTCGACCCGCCGTTCCCGAACCCGGTCGCCGATCGGACCTGGCTACGGTACGCAGCGAGACACGCGGGTCGCGTGACGCTGGACGTCTACGACGTTCGGGGCCGGCTCGTGAGTCACCTCGCCGTGCACTCCGGGGGCGACGGGGTCATCCGCGCGGTTCCCTGGGTCACGGAGGACGTGCCCAGCGGAATCTACTTCGCCGTCTTGACCGCCGGGAAGGAGGATCAAGCGCGAAAGATCGTCGTCACGCGATAGAAGAGCCGTCTTCGCGAGATCTCAGGGGGAGCGCTTCGAGAGCTTCCCCGGGTCGGTTCCCGCGTCAGAGTGCGGTGGCTCCCCGCCCTCGCCCGAGTTCGGCACCGCGGTAGCCCAATCGATGGCTTCCCGCTTCTCCCGAAACACCCGGAACTCTCCGTGCTTCCTCTCGGGGGTGCTCACCTCGGCGAGGCCCGCGGCCATTCGACCGAGACCGAAGTGGAGATCGCTCGGCGCCACGAGCGCGATCCTCCAGAAGACGTCACTCAGCAGGTGCGCGATCATGCGGGCGAACTGCCGCAAGTCGTCATCCGAGGGGCTGTACTTCGATCCGGGATCCACGATGACGAGGGATTTCCCCGAATACTCCCGGGCACTTTCGGAGAGGAGCTTCAGGGTATCGACGACGTCACGGTGCTCGACGGTCCCGTCCGAACTGTAAACGGTCACCAGGTCGCCTTCGACGAAGATAGGGAAGGCCATCGTCGGGTGCCCCTTTCGCCGCAGCGACTCGACCTTCCCGTGAAGAGCGGACCGAGGCAGCGGGCCCGGCTTCGCCCTGTCCGCATCGAACGGGTCCCCGCTGGCGGTCCGTCGATGCTCGGGAATGCCGAGCGCTCATCCTACACCGAATCGCGGGCAATTGTCTCGCCGATGGAGGCGCAGGGATCCGCGGCTCTTCCGGGGGCCCCTCTCATCGAGACCTCGCGCGCTTCCCGGGGGAGCCCATCCCCCTCCCCTGCGTTAACCCGGACTATTGAACCCGAGTCGTATCTGAACGATACGTCGCAGGGTGCGAGACGCGAGGACGCCCGTCCGGTGGTGCGGATCCGCGATCGCAGCAGGTCGTTCATGAATAGTCCGGGTTAATCAGAAACGGTTCCCGCACGGCGTTCACGACGCGCCCGGAGACGGGCCGGGGGACGCGTCCCCGGTCGACCGGTTGCGGACGCGGCTCCCCAGCGTCGGTCTCTTTGACCGATTCCTCGCGATCTCGGACTTCCTTGGGGGACTTTGACCCGGATCGCGCGGATCCGATCTCCCGCTCGGGGAGCGCACCCTCAAGCCGACCGGGGGCGATTCCGATATCTCAAAGGGAAATCTCCGTCCGCGGAGCAGTCGGCGACGCGTACCCGGCCCGAGCCCCCACTTTGGGTTCGGGCCGTGCCCCCACCGACATCATCAGTGGTCGCGAGCGCCACGCGCGTGTTCGCACTCATCTCAGGATCGGGGGAAGTGTCATGAACGTCCGCTATGCTCTCGCTCTTCTGGCGTGCTCGACATTCGTCGCAGGTTGTCTGAGAGAGGGCCTCTTCGAACCGGATCCTGCCGGCAGCCTCCCGCGCTACGATCCGCCGCAGAACCTGGTCGTCGCCGCCGTCGGTCTCGATTCGCAGCCCGCCCGACTCGACCTCCACGTTCCGGCGGCATCCGGCGCCGACATCACGAGTGCCCGCCTTCGTTGGGCCGGTCGGGGAACGAATCCCGCCGGTGACCCGTACATCCTGGTCAATGGCCACCAGCGGGCCGCGACGCAGATCGCGCGTCAGCAAGTCGGCGGCGTTCGTGTACGAATACGACGCGTCGTCGCTCCTCCGCCACGGGAACAACACGCTCTTCGTGAGCGGGTTCGATCTCGGAGAACCGATGCGGCTCGACGGTCTCACCGCGATCGTGACCTACTACGATCCGGACTCCCCGTGGACCGCGATTCACTTCGTCGATCCGCAGGAGTTCGTTCACGACGGGGCGGGGTCGGTTTGGGAGTTCCCCGCGGGCTACTCGCACGAAGCCCGCCAGGGACGGTTCGTGATAGCCGCCGGCGACTGTGAGGCCGGTTCGACCGACAGGATCTGGTGGAGCGCCGGCCCCGGCCCGGCCGCCGCCTCGCTGGTCGGGTCCGCTCCGAACGTGCTCGAAGATCGTCTCACCGCCGCCGCCGGCGCCTGGATGGATGTCATCATCGAGGACGTCACGATTCCATCGGACGCCGCGCACTTCGCCTACCAGCTCGAGAGCCCGGCCGACGGATCGGGTGACCGCATCGTGCACATACTCGGCGCGCTCTGCATCGACGGCGAGCCGACGACCTGTGTCGCATCTGTCTCGGGGCGCGTCTGGCACGACGAGGACGGAAACGGGATCGAGGATTCCCACGAGCCGGGACTCGCCTGGATCACGGTGGAGCTCCAGGGCGGGGCGGCCGGACCTGCGGTGACGAGCACGGATGGAGACGGGGCATTCTCGTTCGTCGGCCTTTGCGCCGGCGAATACCTGGTCCTGGTCCACGAGTCGACCCTTCCCGCCGGTTGGGAGCCCACGACCTGCGCCGGGGGGGACTGCAGTCCGGAGCTCGTGAACCTCGCCGCGGACAACGCCGTCGTGGCCGACCTCGCGTTCGGATGGGCCCCGTCGGCGCCGCCGCCGGAAGACGTCTGCTTCCGCGGGCCCGGTTTCTGGAAGCACCAGTACGCCTGCCTGGTGGGCGCCGGCCGGGGCCGTTTGAGGCTCGATCCGGACGATCTCGTGGCCCTGCTGGCGTCCGTGGAGAGCGAGACGGTAATCGATTGGACGATGGGAGACGGAAGCCTGGATCCCGAGGACGCGCTCTTCGTTCTCGGTAAACAGTTCGGCGCCCGTTGTGCCCAAGCGCACCGCCACTGGTTCACCGCTCTCCTGAACTGGGCCTACAACGGCGCCCATCCGGATCTCCCCGTCGACACGGACGGGGACGGCGAGGTCGATTCGACGATGGGTGCGGTGATCGCCGTGGTCGAGCCGCTCCTCGCCTCCGGAGAAGGAGCCGCGTGTAGAGAGGCGAAGCAGCTGGCCGCCGCTGTGAACGAGACACCTTCCGAGAACTGCGGGCTCTGAAGAGTCGACGACCACAACTCGGCCCCGACCTCGAGGGAAGTCCATGTCCTCCTCGTCCGAGAAGATCTACGTCATCGATGCCCCCCGGAAGAGCCGGACTCCGACCCCAGTCCCCGGCGCGAATCAGAGGAGGGTCCCGAGCGGCGATCGGATCCCGGCGCCGAAGACGCCCGGGTCGACGCCCCCCCGTCCATGGATCCGGCTCGCCTCCGCAATCGTTCTGGGACCGATCGCCGCCGTCTGGTGGCTCCCGACTCCACGGGCCCGGGGTCGCTGGCTCGCGATCTCCGCGGCCTGTCTGGCCATGATCGTGACGCTCACCAGCACGGGTTGGCCCCTTTTGGCCGGAACCCTGGAATCGTCGAAAGGCGTTCTGAAGTGGCTTCTCATCGTTCCCGCACTCGGCTTCGCGCTCGCGACGGCGTGGGCGCGGGCGATCGGACTCGTGATGTCGAGCCGGGCGGCTCGATTCCCGGACGGGGTGCGCTGGGTCCGCCGCCCGGTCGTGGTCGGCGCAGCCGGATTGATCGTCCCGGGTCTCGGACTTCTGCTGTCGGGGCGTCCGCGCCTCGGCGCCTGGATGTTTGGCCTTCTGGCTCCTTTGGCCGCGTGTGCGCTCGTGCTGGCGCATGCGCCCCGGCTCTGGACCCTCCCCTCCCCCGCCTCGATGTCGGGCATCTCGAGACCCGATCTGGAGACCGTCTTTCTCGCGGCCACCGGATGCACCGCCGTAATTCTCTTCGCCTGGATCGTTCAGGCCTTGGACGGAATCCGACGCGTCACCCCGGCACCGTCATCGACGCTCTCGGGGCTCGTGAGCGCCGGCCTGCTCGTTGCCCTCGTGCTCTTCGGAGTCGGCTTCCGGCCGGTCGTCGTCGCCGAGCAGCTCCACTCCGCGGGGACGAGATTCCAGCGCGACGGTTGGCGTGTCGTTCCGCTCGTCCTGAGCGAGGCCGCCTATCGGTTGGATCCCGCCACTCCCGAGTACCTCTCCCGCGCGGCCGCATTGCACGGTGATCTGGGTCGTAACGAGGCCGCCCGCGCCCGGTGGGACCTGCTGACGGAGCGGGCTCGTGCGTGGACGGCGGCCGCACGGAGCGCGGGGCGTGGCGGCGGGGCCGAGGTGGTGGTGCCGGCGCTGCCGCACGAGGTCGATCGGGTGGGAACAGGCGCCGAGACCTTCTGGTCGGGGATCGCCACGCTCTTCCGATGACTCGGGGACCGTCGACCTCCCCGGCCCGACTCGGGATGCGACGCGACTCGAGAAGGCGAGGGCGAGCACGGCCGCGGATGGCATGCTATCGTGCGAGCGCCAGCGCTTTTCGCCGAGATTTTCTGTCGGATCGAGGCTAGAATCGGAGCTCCTCGATCCCTGGCCATCCCGACGGTGACTCTCCTGTCCCAGCCCCTCCGGCGTGCCGGCCTGCGCTTCTCCAATGCGCGCAGCCTCGCGTGGTTCGCCGTTCTGGTGGCCCTGCTCCTCTGGGTGCCCGTGCTCACCGGGCTTCAATTTCCCCCCAAGATGGACGAGGGCGGATATCACGTCCCGAACATCCTGAACTTTGTCGACCACTTCCCGACCGTGGCCGAGATGCGGGACACCGGTCTCGCCATGGGACCCCTCTTCCATGGCGTCATGGGCCGACTCGCGCGGTGGACCGGCACGGACCTCCCGCAACTCAGACTGTGGATGATGGTCATCGGGGCGCTCGCCGTCGGAATCTACGCGGCGGCATCCAGACAGATCTCAGAGATCGACTGGCGGGCCGCCGTGCTGGCGCTCGCCGCCTTTCCCTATTTCGGCGTGTGCTATTTCGTGGTGATGACCGATTACCCGGCGTTTCTCGCCCTCACGGGGGCCTGGTTCGCACAGCTCTGGTTCCTCCGGACGGGGCGCGAGAGAGCTCTGTGGCTGGCGGGGGTGTCGGGGCTGGTGGCGTGTCTGATTCGGCAGAACCTCATCTTCGTGCCCGCGGTGTTTCTGCTCTTTCTCTTGGCCCGTGAGTGGAGTCGGCTCGGCAACCTCGGGAAATCGGATGGTCCCCGGTGGCGATGGGTGCCTCCGCTGGTCCTTCCGTTCCTCGGGACCGCCTTCCAGTACTGGCTGTGGGGAGGGCTCCTACCCGCGGCGTTTGCGTCTCGGGACGACTTTCACCCGGATGCGAGGCTCTACTCGCTGGCGATCGTGAGCGTCAGCGCCAACATCGGATACTACATGATTCCTGCCACCGCCGCGCTCGCGTTCGCTCGCCGTATCCCGAAGCACCGCTGGATTCTGCTCGCACTGGTGGCCGCGACGATCACGTTCTCGTGCTATCTCGTGCGGGGGCCGCAGCTCGTCACGACGTTCGGGACGTACCTTCACGCGTTGACTTTTCTTCGGGTGCACTTGGGCCTTGCAGTGAGCATGTTCCTCATGGGGATCTCGATTCTCTCGTTCTCCGTGCTCGTCACGAGCGCCTGGTCGTGGCTACAGCGTCCGGAACCCGGGCGGGACGGGCGGCGACTCGTGGGCGCCCTCTTCGTGGGGGCCCTTCTGGCCCTGTCGTTCGGAATGTTTCGGATCTACGAGAGGCACATTCTCCCCGCTTACGCTCTCTCCGTCCTGATTCTGTTCGGCGTCGCTGCGTCGGAACGGAGTCGTGTGATGCGCGCGGGCACGGTTGCCATGATCCTGTTCGGCGGTGCCCACGAGATTCTCTACGCAGTGGGCGTTTACGAACTCCTGCCTTGACCCGCGAAGGAACAGGCATCTGGTGGACGCCGGAGAAAGGCCGGTCATCTACCGGAAAGCGATGTCGAAATGCTCCTGCCAGTGGTCGACATGTCGAGGATTCTCGTAATCGGGATCGGCGAAATCAGCATCTGCGCAGTAGATTGCTGAGACCATGGAACCCCCGGCGCGGGGATGCGATCGAACCTTCCAGTGTGATGAAGCCAGCAAATACGGCACCAGAATCTTACCCTTCCTTGCCGGACTCAGAGGTCTCTTCTCCGCCGGCATTGCCGCGTTGTCGATAAGTACGCAAGCCCCCGGGTGGAGGTGGGGCTCGCAGATGAGGAACTCGTGGAGGGTATGCAGGGCCGAGGCCGCGGAATCCAGGAACAAGAAGTCGATTCTCTTCCCCTCAACGACATCAGGGAGGATGTCCAAGCTGTTTCCGACGACGAACTCCACGTTGGCGATCCGGTCCCCGGCCTTCGATCGCAAGGCGTCGATCTTTTCCGCATTGATGTCGAGCGAGTAGACGGATGCCTTGAGTCTTCTTCCGCATCTACTGAGATGAATGGTCGATACACCGGAGCCGATCTCCACGAAGACGGGATGATCTCCTAGACATTCTGAACGATCAGCCAGCAACCACTCGATCATTTCGCCTTGGGAGCATTCGCGCTTCTCCATGAAGCGCTCCCGGATTCGCCGGTGAATGGATCTGAGTATCCGAATCATTCAATGTCCTTCGCGTTCGTGAAAGAACCGTCGGGGGCGAAGAGGAGGCTTCTGCGGTCAGGCGAGTGTATCGATCATGCCGTACCATGTTCCGGGCGGCCCGCGTCAATTCGAGACGTTGTTCGATCGGTTACAGAGCAGATCAAATACTGAGTCCGGCCCGAGCACCGCACTGCCTGGCCTCGGGCTCCTCCATAGTCACGCCACCGATTGGGGCACTCGTACACATACCCCAGGAGGTACGGCCGTTCAAGGGTATCCTGCCGGGTCCGCAGGAGACCCACGCGACGAAGGACGATCCCTCGAGATCCCTCCTACCGGGCAGGGAGCAAGGCAAAGCGGTCGGCGATATCCCGGCCGGCGGCAATGACGGCCTGCTTCGCTTCGGGCGGAAGATCTTGCCGGACTACCTGGGGGATCACGCCTACGCCGCAGCTCACGATCGTGACCTTGACGCCGCGGACCTCCTGCAATTCACTCGACAGGTTGGACGTCGGCACCTCAGGCATCCCTTTCTCATCGAAAATTCATTGGTCGAGGTGTTCCGGCTCGACACGGACGGGAGCCCATCTTCCCTCCTGAGCCCTCATCAGCACCGGCTCCCGCACCGCACCCCCCAGCGCATTGAATCGGATTCTCCCCGCGACGCCGTCGTGATCCGAGTCCGCCAGCGCGTCCCGGATGCGCGCCCGGTTCAGACCGGCCCGCTCGATCGCCGCAATGACCAGTCCTGCGGCGTCGTAGGCGAAGAGGGCGACCGGATCGGCCGGCTGACCGGTTTCTTCGAGGAAGCGTTCGCGGAACTCGGCCATCGCGGCGTCCTCTCCACTCAGTTCGTAGGGAGCCGCGACGATCACTTCCCCGAGCGCGCCGTTCGGCGCCAGAAGCTCCGGGGACAGCAGGTGCGCCGGGAGCAAGATCGGGCCGCCGAAACCGGCACCGCGCACCGCTTCGAGTAGCGCGAGCCCGCTCTCCGAGCGCCCCCAGATCGTCACCGCGTCGGCCGCACGCAGATCTTCGGGCCTCACGGCGTCGCCCGGGGCGTGTGCGGCGAACTCCCGGGGTCCGATCAGGGAGAGGGAGAGGGATCGGGCGGCCGCCTCGATCCGGCGAAAGCCGGTCCGCCCCTCCCGGTCCCCTTGGGAGAAGACGAGGACGCGACGGCAACTCCGATCCCGGGCCCACCCGAGGAGGAGCTCCGCCTGGCGAACGTCGCTCGGGAAGCAACGGAAGACCCAGGGGACGTTCGCGTAGTCGATCGAAAGATCTCCGGCGGTGATCGTCACGACGGGAATCCAGAGCTTCGCCGCGATCAGCTCGGCGAGATGCGCGTCGCCTCCTTCCAGACCTCCGAGGATCACCCACGTGCTGTCCTCGTAGGCGAGAGCCGTGACCTGCTTGGCTCCCATGCCCCACGGTCCGTCGTCGGCGCGAAAGACGATCTCGAACGGAAGGCCATCCGCGCCCCCCCGCTCGTTGGCCTCGGAGACGGCGAGGGCGACACCGGCGCGGAGGCGATCACCCTCGGATCGTCCCGCCGGCCCGATCAGACCGAGCCGGACGGACTTCAGACCGGGAGGGGGGGGATCCTCCCGGCCGGGACCATGGAAACCGGCGCCGGATCGGGAGAGGTCGTGATAGGGGGAGAGCGGCTCGGGGGACGCCGGGGGCTCCCCGGGCGGGGCGGTACGGCCCTTCACCGTGTCATTCGAGAGGGTTTCGTCCGCGTACCCGTCGCGCGCGAACGTGCCGCCGATCATCATCGCGAGGATCGGCGGCACGATGCGGCGACGGAGCGCCCCGCTCATTCGCCCGCGCATCAGAACGTCCGGGCCACCTTCGGCTCGTTGTAGACCCAGCGTCCGTTCTTGACCGTGGCCAGAGTGACCGGACCCCGGTCGGAATGGACGCGATCCATGACGATCTCGCCGGTCACGCCCCGGTAGTGGACGATCTCCGCCAGCGCGTCGCGAATGCGGTAGCGGTTGAGGCCGGCCTTCCGGATCGCATCGATGGTCATCTTCGCACCGTCGTAGGCATGCGCCGCGTAGACCGTGGGCGGCTCTCCGTACCGATTCCGGTAGGCCTCCAGGAATACCCGGTAGGCCTCCCGGTCGGTGTCGGGGTCGAACGGGACCGCGGCCACGACGCCTTCCGCATGCTCTCCGGCCGCCTCCAAGAACTTCGGATCGAGAACCCGATCGCAGGCGAAGACGGGCATGTCCAAGCCGCTCTCCCGCATGCGGCGGACCAGATATCCGCCCGCCTCCGCATCCGCCCAGAGGGCCACGGCATCCGGCTTCGCCCGCTTGAGACGCTTCATCTGGATCGTGAAATCGGGATTCAAGGCGCCGTAGGCGACCTCGTAGTTGATCTCCACGGGAGGTGGATTCTTCAGCCTCACCGAGCTCGCGCGGAATTCCCCGACCCCGAACCGGCCGTAACGATTGTCCGCCCGGAGGATGGCGACGCTCTGGAAACCGCGCTCCTTGTACATGTGGTAGGCCATCGTGTAGGCCATCTGGCGATCGTCGGCGATGTTGCGGAAGATCCAGGGGATTTTCGTCTCGACCAACGTGGGATCGGTGTCGGCGACGTTCACCAAGGGGATCTCGGTCTTGAGGGCGACCCGGATGGCGATGTGCGTGTTCGCGCCGTCCACCGTGCCGATGACGGCCCAGGCACGGTCCTCGTAGGAGAACCTCACGATCTCGTTCGCGGATGCCCCCCAGAGACCGGTGTCGTTGCGCACGACCAGCTTGAACGGCTTCCCCTTGTAACCGCCCTCGGCGTTGGCCTCGTCGAACGCCATCTCCACGCCTCGCAGCATCGGGCGCCCGATGTAGGCCTCGTGGGATCGCTCGAGCGGGGCCAGCATGCCCACGACCACGGAGTCGACGTCCGGCTCGGGCTTCTCCCGGCCCGGGCCCGTGAACTCCAAGGGATCCACGAAGAACCGCTTGTAGGGCTCCTGGACGAAACGGCCGTAAGGTCTCAGGTCCTCCGGCGTGTTGCCGTACACCGGCGGCTCGCTCTCCGGTGTCGCGACTCCCGCCGCGGCCGAGGTGGACGGCTCGGCGATTTGCCCGCCCTCCTCCTCTCCCCGAGCCGACCCCGGAGGCGTCGCCGTGATCAGAAGTCCGAGGATCGCGAGTAGCGCGCGATGGCCGGTCATCTCGTGCCCCCCGCGTCGCGATGCTCCGCCGCCCCCGGGCCGAGCGGGGTCAGCGAGCCGTGGCTGATCCCCTTCGAAGTGGCGACCCACACGTCGTCACCCTGGAAGTCCACCCCCAGGACGAAGTTGTTCGCGAGACCCTCCTTCAGGGGAACCGTCTCGAGAAGCTTCGACTCCTGATAGACGCGCGCCACCCACGGCCCCTTGTAGTCCATGGGATCCTCCCGGGGCGCATAGGTGACCCAGCGGTTGGTGTCGTAGTGGACGGCGCTCAGGCCCTTGTCGGTGCAGGCCCAGGCCGCGCGATCGCGAGCCTTGATGAAGTTGACGAAGTTGCTGGCGAGGCCCGTGTCGTGATCCATGTACCCTCGCCACCGGTGGCCGTCGTAGCTCGACATCCCGAAGTAGGTCGACGCCCAGAGGATGTCATCCCGGTAGCTGACCGCGGTCGTGATGACGTGGATGATCCCGTCGTCCCGGAACAGGTCGATCTCCATCTCCCCGTCGGGATCCACGTAGTCCTTCCACTTCTCGGTCTCGACGTCGAACTCGAGGGCGCCCCCTCCCCACAACGCGGCCCAGACCTTGCCGTCGTGGTAGTCGATCGCGTAGCCCCAGGGCTCGTGCTGCGGCGCGTTCTCGGGCGTGTAGACGTCCCAGCGGTCCTCCCGCACCCGGTAGCGCCCCTCCCCCACCGTCGTGGCGACCCAGACGTTCTGATTCTCGACGGTCACGCCGAAGACGACGTCGTTGGGAAGCCCGCTGTTGAGCTGGTTGAGACCCCGGAAGCGTCCGGCCGAAATCCAGGTCAGTCCACCCATCGTTCCGGCCCAGACGTCGCGCGTCGCGGGATCCACCGCCACGCAGAGGACCGCGTCGTGCGTCATTCCATCCTCCGTCGTGTACGCGGTCCATTCGCCCTCTTCATAGACGGCCAGGCCCCGATCGGTCCCCGCCCACACCCGGTCACCATCGACCGCCACGCAGAAGGCCTTGTCCGAGGGAATCCCGTCGGCGACGTGGAAGGATTCCCAGTGATGATAGACGGGCAGCGGATCATCCCCCGCTACGGCGACGGCCGGGACGAGCAGGGCCAGGGCCGCCGCGAACGATCCGAAGGTCTTCATGGTCGCTTCCTCCAAGTTACTCGCTGCGGTTCTCCGGATGCGCGATCTCCTTCCAGTACTTCTCGAAGGAAAACTTGCCGTTCGTCGGGATCATCGTATGGGAGGGCTTGTATTCGTGACATCCCAGGCAGAACTCTTCCGTGGGGATTCGAAGGGGAACGGTCTCCTCGATTCCCTCCTCCATTGCCCGAGCGTGGGCCTCCCCCGGTCCGTGGCACTTCTCGCACGCAACGCCCTCTCCCATGCGGAAACCGGACGCCCTCCACTCGGCCGGAACGTCACAGGCGGTGGCATGACACCCGAGACAGAACCCGCTCCTCGAGGGTGACTCCGCCTCGATCCCGACCTCCTTCCCCATCATCTTCGCTCTCTCGGAGTTCATCCAAACGAAGGTCCGCGCGTGCTTCGTCCCCAGCCACTTCCGGTAGGCCCCTTCGTGACACTTTCGGCAGACATCGTTTCCGACGTACCGGCAATGGGGCACGGAGAGAGAGTCGAGGTCCCCGATTCCGAGCTCCGCCGGTTCCATTCGGTCCTCGTGAATCTGTCCCGCGGCCGGAATCGCGGTCGCCACGAAGGCGAGGAGCGCGCGACCCCCGATCGCCTTCCACCGACAGACATCCATCGCGTTTCTCCGGCAGGCCTCGGCCGCGCCTCTAGAGGGTCTTGACGTACTCGATCAACGCGTTGAGCTGGTCCTTCGTCATGTCGTTCGTCACACCGTGCGTTTCGTCCGGATTGAACACCGTCCAGATCTCTTCCAGGCTGTAGCAGCGACCGTCGTGCATGAAGGGAGGCTCAGTGTGGATGTTCGTCAGACCGCAGCTGTCGAAGCGCCCGCTCCAGTCGTGCCCGCCTTTCGACCCCACATCGTGCTTCCTCCCATCCGTGCCGTGGGGCGGCGGATGACACGTCACACACCGATTGGCCACCGGAATGTAACGCCCCTGGTTGTCGTACGCCCTCTCGTACAGTCTCTTGCCGAGTCTCTGGAATTCGTTCAACCGCTTCCCCTCTTCACGGAAACGATTGGGCCGAAGAGGGATCGACTCGAGGAACTGGACGACGGCCTCTCTCTCGTTCCCCTCGAATCCATGCGTGCGAAAGAAGAGCTGGGCGGCGCGCGGTCCCTCCTGCCGGGCGAGGGTCGGGTTCTTTCCGGACCACTTGAACGGTGCCGTCTCGGCGATTCCCCGAAGGGAGCGGTTGTCCACCAGGTTACGTCCCATTCCCCCGTCCGCCGCGATGTCGTACACGAGTCCGTCGACGTGCTCCTCCGGATGGCAGGTGGCGCAGCTCAGCTGTCGATGGAAGCTGATGGAGGCGAAGTTGAAGAGCCGGGCGCCCCGGCGCAGCGTCGTGACGACCCCCGGCCCTCCCAGGTCGATCGGATCCCGGGCCTGGAGGGACTCGGTGTCGATCACGGTGATCTGGTCGGCGAGACGGTCGGCCACGTAGACGGTCCTCCCGTCAGGACTGACGACGAGATCTTTCGGGTTGGAGCCCGTGGGGATCCGGGCGAGAACGTACTCGCTGCTGATGCCCAGGTGGCGGGCGTACCGGTGAATCGTCTCGTCGGAAACGCCGATTTCCCCCTCCCGGACCTCCAGCAGCTCGTAGACCCGATCCATGTCCACGACGGTCAGGGCGTTGGCCCCGCTCGAGACGACGTACAGCCGGCGGCCGTCCGGCGAGAACCCGATTCCGTAGGGATCCGCGTAGTACCGGTTCGGCTCGTCGATCAGGAGGTAGGCGATCCGTCCCCTCGCCCGGGTCTCCGTGAGCGCGAAGCCGTACGTGACCATCCAGCCCTGGTAGATCTGGGTCTGCGGAATCAAGTTCTTCGTGATCTCGAGCGCCGTGGCCACGAACCGACCGTCGGGCGAGACGGCGATGCCCTGACCGATGATGGTGGAGAACAGCTCCTTCCTCTCGCGCACGAGCTGCAACTCCGCGTCCACCACGGTCAGCTCCAGGATCGACGGGGTCCGGAACGGCACGGGGTTCGTGTACTGGTTCGACGCGTAGAGCGTCCGCCCGTCGGGAGACGGAGCGAGATCGAAAGGGGCTTTTCCCATCGTCAGACGCTTCACTTCGGAGCCGCTTTCGGTATCCACGATCGAGAGATCGTCCGTGCCCAGGTTCGTCACGTAGAGACGGGCTCCGCTCCGATCGAGGAACAGGGCGTGGGGGTCATCCCCCACGGGGAAACGGCGGACCTCCCGGAGGGTCTCCAGGTCCACGACCGACACCGTGTTGTCCCACCGATTGGAGACGTAGAGGATCTTCTTCCCTGATCCGAGTGCCATTCCGAACGGAAGTTTCCCGACCGAGACGCTCCCCACGACGCTTCCGGCGCCGGTGTCGACGATCAGGATCTCGTTCGTTCCCTCACAGGCGACGTAGAGCCGACGACCGTCCTCCGAAAGCAGGAGCTGAATGGGGGACTTGTACAGGTCGTCCTCGGGAACGGAGTAGCGGTCGTAGCGACTCCCGTCGGGTCTGGGTCCGAACACGTCGGCGGCCTTCCCCGGTCGGGGCCCGGCGACCGACAGGCCGAGAAGGGCGACGAACGCGAGAACGGCCGGTCCCCCTGAACGGGAGAGGTGCGCGGTCATCGGTTCCATCCTCTCACTTCGAGCCTCGCTGCATGCCGACGGCGGCCCCCGGGTCCGATGGAGGCAGGAGCGTCAACGGACGCGCGCGGATCAGCGCTCGAGTGGCCCGATTCACCGGGGCCAGCTCCTTGTTCTCGTGACATCCGATGCACCCGCGCTGGTCTCCCGCTCGGACCCACATCCACGCGCGCATCGTCTGAAGGACCCCACCTTCCTCGTCAAGCGTCTCCAGGTAGAACGGAATGTCGCCCGCCACGTTCACGTAGAACGAACCGTCGTCCTCCACGGGAGCCTCTCCCAGAATCCGGGTCCGAACTCCCGGCGGGGGCCAGGTCGAGTCGGGCTCGGCTCCCGCGGAGGGAGACGAGCCGAGCGGGAGATCGTCCCCGTCGCTTTCGGAGAGCGGGACCGGAACGCCTTGCACGAACCGTACCGATCGGACCTGTCCCTCCTCGATCCCCTCGGCCTCGGGCCGATCGGAGTCGTAGACGTTCAGGCACTGGAGCTGCCCCACCGTTCTCAGGGCCCCAACGTCGAGCACGGAGGCGAACTCCACCGTGGGAATCCGGCCGGGCGGCTCCTCGCGCGGCACGATCGGGATCGCGTCGACGTCGTTCCACGCGGGATCGTCGTGGATCGATTGCCCGCGACGCCCCTTCGTCTCGAGATCGAAGCCGTAGAGACCGTAGGACCCGACGCCGTCGGAGTACGAGACGACGATCGAGCCGCCGGGAAGCGGATGGGGCGTGCGGTAGAGCTCGCCCTCCGGGCTCAGAACCTCGTGGCTGTGCAGCGGGCGTCGCAGCGAGACCCGGGCGAGGCGCCCACCGCTCCCGTCGGAGCTCGCGTCGTGCTCCACGAACACGACGCTCCGATCGGGGAGCTCCTGAGCCGCGACCTGGGAGACGAATCCGTCGTGACTCCCGTAGAACGGGTTCAGGTTCTCCCCCGCCCAGCTGATCGCCATGAGCGCGTGAGCTCCTCTCTGACCGGCCGAGAAGAGGACGCGCCCGTCCGAGAGAAGCGTGGGAGAGATGTCTCCTCCCAGGTTCTGCGTCGTGCGCCAGAGCACCGTGCCCCGGCCCGGAACCTCCTCGATGTTCATCGCGTAGAGCGACGTCAGGGCGGCGCGGCCCTGGTCGTCCAGCACACCCGGGGCGGTGCTCGTGAACGTGATCCAGCGGACCTTCTCTTCGAAGCTCGGAGAGTCGACGGCGGCCCGTGGCAGGTAGATCGGCTCGCGACAGTCCCCCAGATCCCGAGTGATTCGGATCATCCTCGACCCGTCCGGGTCCATCTCCCAGATGTCCCAGGGGGACGTCGGCTCGAGCTTCCCGGCGAAGAGGATCCGGGTGGCGTCGAACGACACGCACGGATCCGCCGCGGCCGCGAATTCGGGCGTGAGAACCCGGAGCGACCCGTCGGGACGGCGGACCACGATCCGGCTGCTCGGCTCGCCGGGCGCCGCGGCGCCGTCTCCCCCGCCGAATTGCTCCTGAACGAAGACGAGGGGGGGGTCGAGGGCTCGTGCCTCCCCCGCTCCGAGCGTCATCCCCCCGAGGACCGTGAGGAACGCGGGAAGGCCACCCCGGAGGAGCGTGCCGGACAGCATCGACTTGCCTGCGGGGGATCCGGCGGAGGCGACCCGCGTGAGCATGGCATCCATCAGCGGGTCGATTCCGTGATCGTCAGCACCTGACCGGCGGGAACGTCGACGAGCCGGTCGATCGCGCCGCCCGGCCAACGCACCTCGATCTCGTCGACGACCTCCTGCGCCCCCAGGCCGAAGTGGAGGCGGGAATCGTTCTGGGAGAGGTAGCCGGTGGCGGAGCGTTTCTCCTCGACGCAGAGGAGGTCACCGGCCCGGACCGTCACCCGGGCGCCGTAGCCGTCGCGGTTCCCCGTGGTGCCGACGAGGTCCACGAGCAGCCAGTGATTGCAGTTGCCCCCGTCGTTCCGCACGAGCTGGGAGGCACGGTCGAGATTCAGGAGGAAGAAGTCGAGGTCGCCGTCGTTGTCGTAGTCGGCGACGGCCATCCCGCGTCCCACCGACTTCTGGCGGAACCAGGGGCCGTGCTGCTCGGTGAGATCGCGGAACACGCGGACTCCCGCCGGTCCGGGGACGTTCGTCAACAGGAGGGTCTCCATCGTGTCGAGACGGTGGGCGTCGCCGTTGCTGAGAAGCAGGTCGAGGTCGCCGTCGTTGTCGTAGTCCCCGAAGTCTCCGCTCCAGCTCACGTACTGACCGCTCGCGACGGCCACCCCGGTCAGATTCGTGACGTCGTCGAAGAACCCTTCGCCCAGATTCATGTAGAGGTTGTTGAAGGACATGTCCGGCACGAAGAGATCCAGGTCTCCGTCGTTGTCATAGTCCCCGAAGTCCGCTCCCATCGAGGAGCTGGCGTCGCCGTTGGCCGAGTAGGCGACGTGGCAGTCGAGCGCGGTCTCGGTGAACGTGCCGTCCCCGTTGTTGCGGTAGAGGTGGTTCTCCATCGCGTCGTTCGCGACGAAGATGTCCACCCATCCGTCATCGTCGTAATCGGCCGCGCTCACCCCCATGGCCCGCCCGTCGTCGAGGATGCCCGCCGCCGCCGTGACGTCGGTGAACGTGAGGTCCCCGTTGTTCCGGTAGAGGATGTCCGCCTGCCCCAGGTACGCCAGCGGCCCGGGGAACTCGTCCGCCGCGTAGTACAGACGGTACTCCGGGTCGAACTCGAGGTAGTTGCCGACGAAGAGATCGAGGAGTCCGTCCCGGTCGTAGTCCAGGAAAGTGCACCCGATGCCGGCCAGCGTGTCTCCGACCCCGGCCGCCATCGTGATATCCTCGAAGCGGCCCTTGCCGTCGTTCAGGTAGAGGGTGTTGCGTCCGAAGTTCGTCACGAAGAGGTCGCTGTCTCCGTCGTTGTCGATGTCCCCCGCCGCGCAGGCCATTCCGAAACCGGGATCCCCGCAGCCGGCCGCCTCGGTCACGTCGGAGAAGCGCAGACCCTTCTCGTTCCGGTAGAGGCGGTTCGTGGCGCCGACGTGCTCCTCGCCCGGCGACTCCTCGTTGAGGACCGGCAGATATCCGCAGTTGACCACGTAGAGATCGAGCCAGCCGTCGCCGTCATAGTCGAAGAAGGCGCACCCCGATCCGGACGACTCGATGATGTTGCTCATCTCGTCGTCCCCGAACGTGTGGA
>JALGZR010000137.1 GCA_025774805.1 bacterium | reverse complement strand
GATCGTCGCCGCCGGAAGCTCCGAACGCATGGGGGGCATCGACAAGATGCTGACCCCTCTTGCGGGGACTCCCCTCCTCTTTCACTCGGTTCGAGCCTTTTCCGCGTGCGACGTCGTCGACGACGTCGTCGTAGTGGTCCGATCCGATCGAGTGCAGCGCGTCCAGGAGCTCATCGAGGCGATGGGTCCGTCGAAAGTGCGACGCGTGGTTCGAGGAGGCGCCACCCGAACCGAGTCCTCCCGGTTCGGAACGGCGGCGCTTCCCTCCGAGGTCGATCTCGTTCTCGTGCACGACGGTGCGCGCCCCCTCGTGTCCGAGGAGCTGATCCGTCGGGTCGTCGAGGCGGCGAGCGCGCGAGGGGCCGCGATTCCCGGAGTGCCTCCGGTCGCGACGATCAAGCGCGAGGAGGACGGCGTGTCGGCCGGAACTCTCGATCGTGGTTCGCTGCGCGAGGCCCAGACCCCCCAGGGGTTCCGGCGGGACCTTCTCGCGAAGGCGCTCGCGTCCGCGAAGCGGGACGGGTACGAGCCGACCGACGAGGCGGCCGCCGTCGAACGGGTAGGGGGAGAGGTCGCGATCGTCGAGGGAGATCGCCTCAATCTCAAGGTGACGGTTCCCGAGGATCTGGCGATCGCGGAGGCCCTGCTGCGCGGGGAGTCGCCGCCCCGCCAGGTGAGGATCGGGACCGGATACGACGCCCATCGCCTCGTGGAGGGGCGGGCTCTCGTTCTGGGCGGGGTGAAGATTCCCGCCGAAAGCGGGCTCCTGGGTCACTCCGACGCGGACGTTCTCTCCCATGCGGTCTGCGACGCGCTGCTCGGGGCCGCCGCCGCCGGCGACCTCGGGGTGCACTTTCCCGACTCCGAGGAGGCGTGGAAGGACGCGTCCGGCGGGGAGCTCCTCGCGCGGACGGTGGAGATTCTGCGGGAAACGGGTTACGTTCCCGTGAACGTGGACGCCACGGTCATCGCCCAGGCGCCCCGCCTCGCCCCCTACCGCGACGGAATGATCGAGACGCTGTCACGGGCGCTCCGGCTCCCGCCGGAGCGGGTCTCCGTGAAGTTCACCACCACGGAGCGACTCGGATTCGAGGGGCGTGGCGAGGGAATCTCGGCGACCGCCGTGGTCCTGATCGGGAGGATTCCCGTGGTGCCGGAGTCGGAATGAGCGAAGCGACGAGCGACGTGACGGTGCGGGCGGCCCGGGACGCCGACGAGGAGGCGATTCTCGACCTCGCCCACGAAGAGATGAAGGCGCAGGAGCGCGTGGACGAGAGGTTCCGCCTCCGAACCGACGCCCGTGCGCGCTACGCTCTCTATCTTCGGGATCGCATGCGTCACCTCGACTCCGCGGTGTTCGTGGCCGAAGGAGGGGGGCGTGTCGTCGGCCTCATCATCGGCTCGGTCCGGACCCAGGACTCCTTCTTCGAGCTCCGACGCTTCGGCTACGTCTCCGACCTGGTGGTCGATCCGGTCTCCCGCCGTCGCGGGATCGGTCGCCGGCTCTACCACCGGGTGGCGGAATGGCTGACCGCGAAGGGTCTGGACGCGGCCCGCATGCACGTGGCCGTCCGGAGCGAGTCGGCCCTTGCGTTCTGGAGAGATCTGGGGGCGGAGGACTTCCTCGCCGAGAGCTGGATCGAGCTCACGAAGACCCCCGAAGTCGGCGGGCCCGGCCCCAAGGCCGCTTCCGCCGCGTCCCCGGCATCTCCGGATTCGGCGAACGCAGCGGATCCCGCCGGGGTGATCCCCGGGACGTCCCCCGCGGACAAGTCGAAAGGAGTCGAGCCTTGAAACGGATCGCGGTCCTGATGGGGGGAGAGAGTGAAGAGAGGGACGTCTCACGGGTGACGGGAACCGCCGTGGCGCGCGCCCTCGCCGATCGGGGTCACCAGGTGACGCTGCTCGACACACGCGAGGGCGTACTGGCGCTCGGTGCCGGAGAGACTCCGCGGATCGGCGAGCGTCCTCCCGGAAGCGAGACCGGGGAGGGGGCGCTCGCTCTCTCCGGTTCCTCCGCGATGAAGGAGCTCGCCGGGTCGCTGGCGGACGTCGACGCGGTCTTCATCGCCCTTCACGGGGGGTGGGGCGAGAACGGCACCGTGCAGGCCTTCTTCGAGATACTCGGACTTCCGTACACGGGAAGCGGCGTTCTCGGCTCCGCCCTGGCCATGGACAAGGACCGGGCGAAGCGGGTGTTCGGCACGGCGGGAGTCCCCACCCCCGAGTGGCGCATGGTCGAGTGGGATCCCGAGCATCTCCCGACGAAGAGCGACGTCGCCGCGCTGGCCCGGGAGCTCTCGAGCGACATCGTCGTCAAGCCGAACGAACAGGGGTCGACCGTCGGGCTCACGGTGGTGAAGCGCGGAGAGGATCCCTTTCCCGCCGTCGAGAAGGCCGCCCGCTACGGTCGGCGCGTCCTGCTCGAGCGATACGTGCCCGGGCGGGAGCTGACCGTGGCCATCCTGGATGACGAGGCGCTTCCGATCGTCGAGATCGTCCCGGAGGAAGGCGTTTACAGCTACGAGGCCAAGTACACTCCGGGCCGGAGTCGCTACGAGGTGCCCGCCGATCTGCCGGGGGACCTCGCCGCCCGGATCCGCCTGAGCGCCCTCGCCGCATTCCACGCGCTCCGGTGCGAGGGCTTCGCCCGGGTGGACTACCGTCTCGCCCCCGACTCCACGTTCTACTGTCTGGAGATCAACACGATTCCGGGACTGACGCCGCTCTCCCTCGTTCCCATGGCGGCGAAGGCGAGGGGAATCTCGTTCGAGGAGCTCGTCGAGCGCATCATCGAGTCCGCCATCGCGCGCGGCCCCCGCCGGGGCGGGCCGGCTCCCCATCCGGCGGGCCATCCGGCGAAACAGGGGGCGGCGGGGTGAATCCCGTCCTCGGGCTCTTCGGCGGAGCGCGGCCGATCGTGGGGATGATCCACCTGCGGCCGCTCCCGGGGAGCCCCTCCGGCGGGGATCTCGAGACCGCGCTGGATGCGGCCCGCGCCGATGCGGAGATCCTTACCTCCGCCGGAGTCGACGGGATGCTCGTGGAGAACTTCGGGGACGCTCCGTTCGCGAAGGACCGCGTGCCCCCGACCACCGTGGCCGCCCTGGCGATCGTGTGTCGGGAGCTGCGCCGGGATCACAACGTTCCCTTCGGGGTCAACGTGCTCCGCAACGACGCGGAGGCCGCCCTGTCCGTCGCCGCGGTCACCGGGGCCGATTTCATCCGCGTAAACGTCCACGTCGGGGCCGCAGTGACCGATCAGGGGGTGATCGAGGGGCGCGCCCGCGAGACGATGCTCCTCCGGCGGGCACTCGGAAGCACCGCCCTGGTCTTCGCCGACGTGGGCGTGAAGCACGCCCGTCCTCTGGGAGCTCCCGGCGAGGGCGACGCTCTCGTCGCGGAGGCTCGCGACGCCCGGCGACGCGGCCTCGCGGACGCCCTGGTCCTTTCGGGAGCCGCGACCGGAGAGCGGGCCGACCCGGCCGATCTCGTCCGGGTGAGAAAGGCTCTGGACGACACGCCGCTCTTCGTCGGATCGGGAGTCACGGCCGGGAACCTCGCGGAGTTCTGGGCGGTTTCCGATGGCATGATCGTCGGATCGGCACTGAAGCGGGACGGGGATCCGCGCTCGCCGGTCGATCGGGAGCGCGCGCGGGAGATGATCGAGGCCGCGGCCCGGCTGCGCCGGGTGAAGCAGACGACGTGAGTCGCTAGCCCGTGCTATTCATGAAGGGCCGTCGCGATCGCAGCAGGTCGTTCATGAATAGTCCGGGCTAGACGGAAGAGAGAAGGCGGGAACGGAAGACGGGGAGCTCGGAACGCCGATGGCCATTCAAGTCTACGACACGCTGCGCCGGAAGAAGATTCCCTTCGAGCCGGTCAAGCCGGACCGCGTGGGGATCTACGTGTGCGGGATGACCGTTCAGGCCACTCCCCACGTCGGGCACATGAGGGCCTACGTCGTGGCCGACCTGATGCGCCGGGTCTTCCGGGCGCGCGGATACGAAGTGACGCTCATCCAGAACTTCACCGACATCGACGACAAAATCATCGCCAAGGCCCAGGAGGCCGGGGTCGACTACCGGGAGTTCGCGCAGCGCAACATTGATGCCTATTTCGAGGCGGCCGACTGGATGGAGATCGAACGGGCCGATCACTACCCGCGCGCGACGAAGCACATCCCCGAGATCCTCGAGATGATCGGGATCCTCGTCGACCGCGGGCACGCGTACGCCTCCGAGGGGAGCGTGTTCTTCGACGTCACGTCCAAGCCCGATTACGGGAAGCTCTCCGGCAAGCGGGTCGAGGATCTCCGGGCCGGGGTCCGGATCGACGTCGACGAGAACAAGCGCCACCCGGTCGACTTCGCCCTCTGGAAGGCGGCGAAGCCCGGGGAGCCGGCGTGGGACAGTCCGTGGGGTCCGGGCCGGCCGGGCTGGCACATCGAGTGCTCGGTCATGGCCTCGAAGTACCTCGGCGGGGTCGTCGACCTGCACGGCGGCGGAAGGGATCTGATCTTTCCGCACCACGAGAACGAGCTCGCCCAGTCGGAGGCGGCCACGGGAGACCGGTTCTGCAACCACTGGGTCGAGAACGGCATGGTGAACCTCGGCGGCGAGAAGATGTCGAAGTCCACCGGCGTCTACTTCCTGGTCTCGGACGTGATGAAAGAGGTCGATCCCCGAGCGCTCCGCCTCTATCTCCTCTCCACCCACTACCGGAGCCCCATCGACTACAGGAAGGAACGTCTGGAGGAATCGGGGGCCGCGCTCGAGAGGATCGTGAACTTCTTGCGCGCGGCGGAGCACGCCGCCGCGCCCGGAGCGTCCGACGCGCCCGATCCGGCCGACCTCGCCGGGATCGACTCCGAGTTTCGCGCCGCGATCGACCGGGCCCGACGCTCGTTCCACGAGGCCCTCGACGACGACTTCAACTCCGCCAGCGCCATCGGGAAGATCTTCGAGCTCGTGCGCGTCGGGAACGGATACCTCCGGGCCGGGGAGACCTCTCCCCACTTCGGCGCGCTTCTCCGAGCGGCGGGAGAGACGGTCCGCGAGGCCACCGCGTTGCTCGGGATCGGTTTCGCGGAGTCCGGGAGTGGTGACGGCAAGGTCCCCGGGGGGGTCCTTGCCCTCGTCCGGCAGCGGGAGGAGGCGCGGCGGGCCAGGGACTGGACCGCCGCGGACGCGCTCCGCGAGAGGATTCACGCCGCCGGCTACGCCGTCGAGGACCGCAAGGAAGGACCTCTCCTGCGACCCCTCGACGAGTGAGAGGACCAATCTCTCCCGATTTAGGGTGAATTGTGTGGGTTGACATCGGCCCGGTCGCCTCTTACGTTCTTATTCTGCTCCACAGGAGGACCGGGATCACTCACTCGCTGCCGGGAGGGTGAGTTTTCGACATCCTGGGCCGGGAGCCTCAAAACTCGACGCAAGGTGAGGCGGGCTCGCCCCGGCGGAGGGGGCTGATCCGCCCGATTCTTGCGCTTGACACTGGACCACGTCCTCCCGTACATTCCACGATTCACGCCGTGCGGAATGCTGGCGTAGCTCAACGGTAGAGCACCTCACTTGTAATGAGGCGGTTGGGGGTTCGATTCCCTCCGCCAGCTCGCCTCCGGGTGGGGGTCAAGTTATCAGTGGCCGCGGGAGGCCGATCGATCGTCGGGATCGCCCGGGATCGGGCGAATCGGGGGGTTCCCGCGGGCGCTTCGCGTGGCGAGGTTCCCGAGCGGTCAAAGGGGGCAGACTGTAAATCTGTTGGCGTACGCCTTCGGAGGTTCGAATCCTCCCCTCGCCACCAGTTTTTCGTGTCCGCCCGGAGATCGCGGGGGCTCTCCGCGACGGTCCGTCGGGGCTCGCAGAGCGGCGGACCGGAATCGCAGCACGGGCGGGAATAGCTCAGTTGGCTAGAGCATCAGCCTTCCAAGCTGAGGGTCGCGGGTTCGAGTCCCGTTTCCCGCTCCAGGTGGTGGGACCGTTCGTGGGACCGTTCGAGGCCACGTAGCTCAGTCGGTAGAGCAATTGCATGGTAAGCAATAGGTCAGCGGTTCGACCCCGCTCGTGGCCTCCAGCCTTCGCCTCGCTCGGGGGCCGGGCAAACGGCGCCTACGCGAGTGAAGCGAGGAAGTCGTTCGTATAGCCCTTCTTTCTTCGACGAGGATCGGGTCGCCGCCATCCCGATCCCGCGGGCCGAAAGGAGGGTGTTCGTGCGGATGGGAAAGAAGCTCGGCGGCGGTGTCGATTCCCGCTCCGGCCGGTGTCGTCACCCAAGTCTCCCGCGGCGGCGATGATCGGCGCCGGTAGGAAAGGAAGACCATGGCGAAGCAGAAGTTCGAGCGAACGAAGCCACACGTGAACGTGGGGACGATCGGTCACGTAGATCACGGGAAGACGACGCTGACGGCGGCGATCACGCTGATATTGTCGAAG
>JALGZR010000051.1 GCA_025774805.1 bacterium | reverse complement strand
CCGCAAATGACTTCGATCCAGCCGGTATCGCCGACGACGGAGGATGATCGATACATCGCCACTCTCCCGCCCGTTGAAGAATCTATCCCCGAGCCGTGTCGGCCCCCCGCTCCCCCTGCCTCGGGAGCAGTCCGCTTCCCTGAGAGCACACGACGAACCGGGCCGGAGGATCAGGCTAGTTCGGGCGATTCCGAGTGTCAAGAAGCACCGGAGCGGGCCGGCCGGGCCTCTACACCCCCGAGGAAAGGTCGGTCCGGTCTCGGCTCCGATCCCGACTTGCGGCGTTTCGTACCTCGAGGTCCAGCCGGTGAAGTACGACGGCGCCTCCGATCGCCACGGGCAAATACAGCGTGAGCAGCCGCCAGTAGAGCACGAACCCGACGCTCTTCGCCGGGCCCAGAGCACCCACGAGGTAGGCGGTCGAAGCCGCCTCGGCGAACCCGCTCGCCCCCGGCGTGGGAGCGAAGAAGAGCGCGAGAATGAGAATGATCAGGGTAGTGATGAGCTCGGAGAGATACCCCGACTCCTGGAACGCGCGAAAGACGGCGTACGCCGTGGCCGCCCGCATCGTGAACGCCGCGGCGGTCAACGGGAGCAGGGCCGCGACCGTCCCCGGGTACCGGCGCGGAAGAGCGCGGGCCGCGGCGAGGGAGCCCTGAAGGAAGTCGCGCGCCCGCCCCGCCGTTCGGCGGAGGGCGACGAGCCACCCCGGCCCTCCGGTGTCTCCGCTCTCCGGGGAGACGCGGAGGGCGGGCGGCCCGTCCCTCCGGAGCAGGAGCACCCCGCCCCCCACGAGGGCCACGGCGAGAATCACGGCCGTGCCGGCCGTCGACCGGCGCAGCCAGGCGGGAAGATCGTCGGCGAGAAAGTACAGAGCCGAGACGGATCCCAAGAGGAGCACCACCGAGGAGGCGAGGAAGTTGAGTCCGACGAGCGCCGCGCCTCGCGAGGGAGCAAGGCCCGCGCGCGCCAGGAGAAAGAGCTGCGCCGCTCCTCCGCCCGACAGACCGGGCGTGAGACCGGACAGACACATGTTTCCGAGATGCGCCCGCACGCAATCGAGGTAGGTGATTCCCGGCGCGAGTCGTTTCGCGAGAACGTGCAGCCGCCACGCGGCCAGCGCGATCTCCGTCACGGCACACCCGAAGGCCGCGGCGAGGAAGCCCACGCGGGGCGAGGGAGCGGTGCGAAAGGCGTCGAGCCCTTCTCTCCCCACGGCCCCGAGCGCCACGCCGGCGATCGACAGCCCGAGGATGAGCGCCATTCCACCGAGAAGGGAGCGGGGCCTCAGGGCGGGCGGCGGCGGGCCGGAGTCGGCGCCGACGCGGTCTTGCGTTTCCGATCGCTTCCTCGGTGTCGTCACCTGGCAGGTCCCGAAACAGGGCCATCGACGGGCGCAACGGTCCAGGATGGACGCGGAAGGCACGTCCGGCAAGGGTCGCGCTCCAGGTGGTGAATGGAGGGGAGAAGGGGCGGGCGAGTGCCGCGGATCAGGCGGAGGCCAGGTTCTTCATCCGGGCGACCAGAAGAGCTCTGTACTTCCTCTCCTCATCGGGGAACTGCACGACCACGTCCTTGCCCCGGCTGCCGATCAGACGATTGTACTGGGTGTAGACCTCGCAGACGATGCAGGTGCCTTCGTCCTGCGCGGCGGTGCCCTCGACCACTCCGCCGCAGAGGGTGCCGGCGATCGCCCAGCAGCTATGACCGAGGCTCATCCGCGAAGCGATGCAGGTGCCGAGCTCGCTCACGTTCGCCCCGCCGACTTCCCGTCCACACTCCATGATCTCCCAGCAGTTCGGGAGTCCGTTGCACATCGTTGCCGGCCTTTCGACAATTACCCTGAGTCTTGGCACTCATTGTACCCGAGTCCCGGCGAACGGTTCCATCTTCTTCTATCGGCCGGAATCTGGCCGACCTGCATTCGATCGGCTCCGGGATCCCTCGGCGAGGATCTGCGGGTCGAGAAAGGACCGACAGTCAGTCACTTCGCGCTCCTCACGGAGCTCGTCGTGTGAATGGTGAGATCTGCAGGCCGGGGGGGCGCCGGGCCGAGGAGACGACGAGGGCCGGACGGGTCGTCGATCTACCGGAGCTTCAGCAGGTCGGTGTAGGCCTCGAGGCGGGTCCGAAGGCCTCCGCTGTCGGAGTGCTCGTCGATGGCGACCGGCAGGATCGGAATGTCGTACTCGCGCGTGACTCGGGAGGCGAGGCTCTGGGCGAGGACCTCCGGTGCACAGGTGAAGGGCATCAGGAGAACGACACCGTCGTATCCCTCCTTGGCGGCGACGATCGCCTCCCCGATGCTCTGGGATCCCGTGCACAGGTCGGGGTACCGCATGTAGGGATAGGCCTCCCTCTCGACCCACTTCGCGTGCTTCCGGCCGGCTCGATCCAGGCGGATGGCCCGCATGATCCTCTGCCCCAGCCAGTACGAGCGCTCCACCTCGACACCCATCTCCCCGAGCGTGTTCTGGAGCTGGAAGTTGAGACTCGACTCCATGAGCATGAAGGCCTCGCCGATCACCTTGACCCGCGGCACCTTGCGGTCGGACACGACCTCGATCTCGCGCATCCGGCGGACCGCCTTTCGGCGCGCCGCCCCGAGCTCTCCGGGTGAAGTCACCTTGTCCAGAATGCGAAGCGCCGTGCGGTACGCCTTTGTCGAGTCTCCGCGGGTGCGCTCCCGGGCCCGCGTGCGCATCGAGATCGCCTCGATCTCCTCGAACGCGAGGAGCTTGCGCAGTCCGAAGAGGAAAGCGGCCAGGACCCGGGGCCAGCTACTTCCGCCCCCGAATCGCTTGAACTCGGCCAGGAAGCCGAGCGGGCTGTCGTAGTTGATCGGCAGCATGAGGAAGTCGTAGCCGAGATTCCTGAGAATCACCTGCTGGGCGGGCCAGTAGAAGCCGAGGCGGCAGTTTCCGTTGCTCGTCGCCATCACGATCGTGTCCGCGCCGAGCTCGAGGCACTCGATCATCGTGCCCAGAGTCGCCTTGAACGGGAAGCAGGCGAGCTCGGGCGAGTGCTTGGATCCCAGCGCCACCGTCTTCTGCGTCACCGGAGGAGCGACGAGGCACTCCTGTCCGAGGCGCTCGAAGAGCGACTTCATCGCCAGCGTGAGGACACCCATGTGGGGGAAGGACACTCTCATCGCGCCGCGCCCCGGCTCTCGGCGGCTCCCTCCAGCACGTCGAGGAAGGCTTCGATCCGCGTCATGAAGCCCGCTTCGGCGAAGTGCTCGTCCAAGAGGAACGTGCTGTAGGGAACTCCGGGGAAGTGCTTCAGCTCGTCCTCGAGCAGGACCTTGATGAGCGAGTCGGGACCGCACTCGAAGGAGATCAGAAAGATGATTCCGTCCACCCGCGACTCCCGCAGCCAGTGGCGAGCGACCCCCACGGTCTCGGCGACGAGCGTCCAGTAGAGGTCGAGGGGCAGGTGGGACACCTGATGATCGGCCACCGGAGTCGGCACGGTCTGCGGGGTCAGCACGGAGATGCCGGCGGCCGCGAGTCGCTCGAGCAGGCGGAAGCTGAGTCGCCCGTCGAAGAGCGTGTAGGGCCTCCCGAGAATCCCGACCGTTCTCCCGGAGCGGCTCCCGGAGCTTCGGGCGCGTCGCGCCGGCCGGACCGTTTCGCCGGTCTCGCATCCGACCGGGTTCTGCAGTCCCGACAGGGAACCGGCGATCAGGGAGCTCTCCAGGGCGCCCTGGGCGGCGGTCGCCGCCCGATAGGCCGACCGGAGCGCGCCCCGGGAGGCTCCGAGCCGGCGTCCCGCCGCGTGAAGCGCCTTCTCCTGGGTCTTGCCCCGGCGGAGGTCGATCTCCGGATCGAGGATCTCGGGGAGGTCCTCCATCAGATTCAGAACCAGATCGGGGAAGGCGACGATCTTGGGGCAGACGTACGTCCCCTTCCGCATGCTCATCATTCGCGGCAGGAAGAGGTAGTCCACCTCCGTGCGGAGGTGGGCCACGTGACCGTAGGCGGTCTTCACGGGCAGGCAGACGTCGTGGACGCAACCCTTCACGCCCGCGGCGAGAATCGACCGGGTGGTTTCCGGCGAGAAGACGACCTCGTGACCGAGTGACCGGAAGAAGGTCCCCCAGAGCGGATGGAACTCGTAGAAGTAGAGGGCGCGGGGAATCCCGATCCTCCGGGGCGTCATGGGCGGTGCGCCCGGAGGACCATCGGGGACGGCTTCGCGTCCGAGGACACGGCCCTAATCCCTCGTGACCGGGGCGAACTCCTCCGACCACATTCCGCAGCGGTCGCCCCAGCGGCTGACGACCTCACCGTTCCGATGAAGCTCCATCACCTCGCACTGGTTGGCACAGGCCTCGCAGTTGCGCCCGCGCGTGACGAAGGGGGCGTTCGCGATCTCGAAGCCACCGAAGGCGCTCTTTCCGTTCGCGCCCTCGGCCGCCAGGGCGGCCGCACCGACGGCGCCCATGAGCTCGAAGTGGTTCGGGACGACGACGTCGATGCCGAGCTCCGTCTCGAAGGCGCGACCGATGGCTCGGTTCGCCGCGACCCCGCCCTGAAAGACGACGGGGGGGACGATCTCCTTCCCCTTCCCCACGTTGCTCAGGTAGTTCCGGACGAGGGCGTCGGCCAGGCCGGCGAGGATGTCCGGAAGGGAGTATCCCATCTGCTGCCGGTGGACCATGTCGGACTCGGCGAATACGGTGCAGCGCCCCGCGATCCTCACCGGTGAGGAGGATTCGAGTGCGATCTCGGCGAAGTCCTCGATCCGGATGTTCAGGCGGTTGGCCTGCTGCTCGAGAAAAGACCCCGTCCCGGCGGCGCACACGGTGTTCATGGCGAAGTCCACCGGCACGCCGTTCCGCAGGATGATGATCTTCGAGTCCTGGCCCCCGATCTCGATCACGGTCCGAGCGTCGGGTACGGCCCGCGTGGCGGCCACCGCATGACATGTGATCTCGTTCTTCACGAGATCGGCTCCGGCCAGTGCGCCCGCGAGATGCCGCGCGCTACCCGTGGTGCCGAGCGCCGTCACCGTGCACTCGCTCCCCAGGTTCTCTCGAGTCTGCTGCAGGCACCTCTGAATCGCGGGAATCGGCTGCCCCTCGGTCCGGGTGTAGAGCCCGTAGACGAGCTCTCCGGAGGAGTCGAGGGCCGCGATCTTCGTCGTGACCGAACCCACGTCGAGACCCAGCGAGATGCGCACGCGTCCTCTCCCGATGCGGATGGGGGGTCACGGGGCCGGATCCCGATCCGGGGTCGGAGATCGGCGCCGTCGAGCCGCGGAACCGTGCCGATGGGCGGCGCCGAGGTGTCCGTGCCGCGCAGTTCCGACCGGGTCCCGCGCGACATTCTCATCGGCCCGAAAGGGCGGTGTCAAGACGCCGACAGGTCCCGGGCCCCATCCGATTCGGATCCGACGCGCGATCCGGCCGGCGGCTGGAATCCGACCCCCGGCGGAACTTCCGCCCGCCCCCCGGGTAGAAGTCCTTCAGAGAATCACCCTTCCTGCCGTAGACTGGATCCATGCGCGTTCTCCTGTCCATCGTCGCCGTCTGGGCCCTCCTCGTCCCCTCGCTCTGCCTCGCAGGAGCCTTCGGGCACCCCTGCGACGACTGCGGGGACGGGCTCACCTGCGGACACGAGGAGGAGTGCGCGGAGGACCCGTGTTCCGAGGCGATGGTCCGACCCGTGGCGGCCAAGGTGGCCCCGGACCTCGGCTCTTGCCCGGCGGGTCCCGCCCTTCAGGCCCTGATGCGGGCCCCGTCGGCGCCGACCGCTCCCGCGAACCTCCATCCTCCGAACGCCCTCCTCCCGTTACCCGAGAGCGACCTCCCGCTCCGGAATTGATTCCTCGCCCAGCGGACTCCTGACGAAGCCCCGTGGCCGGCGACGCCGGCGAGCGCCCGGCGGCCGGAGTACGTTCATCCGCGAGAACGAGGGATTCCATGCACGCGAAACACAGGACGGCGGTGCTCGCCGCCGCCGGGCTCCTGATGGCCGCAACGCCGCCCGCCCGGGCGGCCGACGAGATCCCGATCCTTCGATGGGAGGACGTGGAGAACGCTCTCGACCGGCATCCGGCCCTTCGCCTGGCCGTCCGCGAAGCCGACGAGGCGGCCGCGGAGGTGACCGAGGCCCGGCAAATCCCGAACCCGTCGCTGGAGCTCGGAGTCGGGCGGGCCGAAGGGCTCGAGGAGCCCGTCGAGGCGAACGTCTGGGAGATCGCCATCTCGCAAGCACTGCCGTGGCCCGGCGGCCGCGGCGGAGCCATCGCCGCCGTCGAGGCGGACCGCGACGCCGCGATCGCCGAGGCCGGAGCCCTGCGTCTCGCGGTCGAGCGCGAGATGGCGGAGACGTTCTGGCACATCGTGCACGATCAGGCGCGACTCGAGGTCCTGGAGGAATCGCTTCGGCAGATCGAGGAGCTCGTCGGCGTCGCGACCGTCCGCGTCGACCTGGGTGAGACGCGCCGGATGGAGCTCGACCGACTCGATATCGAGAGGGCGCGGATGGACGCGGAGCTGGCGGGGGCGCGGTCCGAGGCGGCCGTCCATCGGCAACGCCTGCGACTGTGGCTGGCGCCGGGGCTCCCCGAAGAGTTCCGGGCCGAGGGCGAGCTCGGGGCGCTGCCCCGGCTTCCCCGGTTGGACCAGGCCGTTGAACGCGCCCGATCCCGGCACCCGGAGGTCGTGGCCGCGAGCGATCGGGTCCGGGCCGCCGCCGCCCGGCTGCGGTCGGCGCGGGCGGCGCGCTTTCCCGAACTGGCGGTTCGCCTCTTCCGGGAGGAGGAGCTCGACTCCCGGACCTGGGGCGGGGCGCTCGAGGCGACGCTGCCCTTCTGGAGTCGCAACGGCGGGGGCATCACGAAAGCGCTCGCCGCGGTCCACGCGGCCGAGCTTCGACGCGAGCTGAGGGCGACCGATCTCGAGGCGGCGGTCCGGGCGACCCACGCCGAGGCCGCAAGCGCCTACGAGAGGGCCCGGACGTTTCGCGACGTCATTCGTCCGAAGGCCCGCGCGACGACGGCTGCGGTCGAAAGAATGTACCAGGTCGGCGAGATCGACATCATGAACGTCCTCGATACCCGGCGTAGCCGGATCGAGATCGAGAGCGAACTGTTGCGGACCCTCTTGGACTCACGCCTGGCCGCGTTGCGACTGTTCGCGCTCACCGGGGAGATCGAGATTGACTAGATATGCGAGAAGGGCCGTGGTCGGACCGGCAGCCGGATTGGTGCTCGCGGCCTTCCTGCTCGCCGGTTGCGGGGCCGGCGCGGAGTCCGAGGGAGAGGCACGCGGCGACCGTGCGGACTCCGCCGACCGCGCCGAGAGCGACGAGAAGTACGACCACGCCGAGCACGACCGAGCCGACCACGCCGAGAGCGACGAGAACTACGGCCACGCGGAGCACGACCGAGCCGCCTCGGAGGCGTCAGCCTCGCACGACCACCACGATCATGGCGAGGGCTCGGACCTCGATCGCTCCGTCGAAGAGCTCTTCGCCGCCCACTGCGAGCACGGCATTCCCGCGCACACCTGCGACGAGTGCCGGTACGAGGTCGGTGTCGTCGCGGTTTCGCCCGAGCTCCTCGAGGAGGGCCTGGTGGAGGTCGCGCCCATCGCGCCGCGCCATTTCGCGGCCGACGTCGAATTGACGGGAGAGATCCGATTTGACGAGAGCAAGATCGCCCATCTCGGGCCGCGCATGCCCGGCGTCGTTCGGGAAGTCCGGATCGACCTCGGCCAGCCCGTTCGCACCGGCGAGCCTCTCATCGAGATCGACAGTCCCGAGCTCGCGGAAGCCGAGGCGGGCTACCTCGATGCGCTCGCCCAGCACCGGCTCGCGAAGCGCACGCTCGATCGCCAGAAGGAGCTCCGCTCGGCCGGCATCAGCAGTGAGCGCGAGTTCCTGCAGGCCGAGCAGACGTACGAGGCGACGCTGATCCGATCGAACTCGGAGCGACAGAAGCTGCTGCGGTTCGGTCTCTCCGAGGCGGAGATCGCCGACCTCGAAGCCGCCGGCATCTCCGGCGCGACCGGACGCCACCTCCTGCGTGCCCCGTTTCCCGGGGAGGCGCTCGTGATGCACGCCGTGCGCGGCGAGCGGGTCGAGCTCGACAGCGAGCTGATCCTCTTCGGAGACACCCACTCGCTTTGGGTCTGGGTCGATCTCTACGAGTCCCATCTGGACGCGGTCACGCGCGCCCAGGCCGAGCACGGGCTCCCGGCCCGCGTGGCGGTCCGCGCCTACCCCGGCGAGACGTTCGACGGCCAGGTGGACTTCATCGGCCGTACGATGGACGAGGCGACCCGCACCGTGAAGGCCCGTGTCACGCTCGAGAACCCCGAGGGCAAGCTCCGTCCCGGCATGTTCGCCACCGTGCGTCTCGAGGTCGGTGACGGCGGCGACGGACTCGCGGTGCCCGAGTCCGCGGTTCTCTCCGACGAGGGGCGCGACTTCGTGTTCATCCGTCGGGATGACCGGTACTTCGTCCGCCGCCCGGTGGAACCGGGACGTCGTGACGACGGCTGGATCGAGATCGTCGACGGCCTCGAGATCGGGCAGTCGGTCGCCACGACCGGCGCCTTCCTTCTCAAATCCGACGTCCTTCGCTCGAAGATGGGCGAAGGCTGCGCGCACTGAGTACGTTAGATGAACCGGATGTCCGACTGGGTCCTGCGGCACCGCGGCATCGTGCTCGTGGGGGCGATTCTCGCCCTGATCGCCGGCGTGATCGCGTGGACGCGGCTTCCGATCGACGCGTTCCCCGACGTGACCAATCAGCAGGTCATGATCCTCACCGAGGCCGAGGGTCTCGGTCCACTCGACGTCGAACAGCAGATCACGTTTCCGATCGAGACGGTGATGGGTGGGCTCCCCCACGTGCGGTCGGTCCGCTCGCTTTCGAAGACCGCGCTCTCTCAGGTCGTGATCGTCTTCGAGGATCGGGTCGACACGTACTTCGCGCGCCAACTCGTCTTCGAGCGTCTCCAGCTCGTCCGCGAAAGCCTGCCGCCCGGGGCCGAGCCCGAGCTCGGACCGATCAGCACGGGGCTCGGGGAGATCTTCCAGTACACGCTCGAGAGCGACGTTCGCGACCTCACCGAGCTGCGCACGCTGCAGGACTGGATGGTCGCTCCGCGACTGCGCACCCTCGCCGGCGTCAACGAGATCAACAGCTTCGGCGGGCTCGTCCGGCAGATCCAGGTGCTCGTCGATCCCGAGGCCCTGCTCAAGTACGACCTCACGATGCGGGAGGTCGTCGCTGCCGTCGCCGAGAACAACGCGAACGCGGGCGGGGGATTCCTCGTGAGGGAGTGGGAGCAGGAGAACATCCGCAGCGTGGGCCTGTTCGGCTCGGACCGCGACGTTCTCGACATCGTGCTCGCCTCGAAGGACGGGACCCCGGTCTACGTCGCGGACGTCGCCGAGGTCGTCGAGGGACACATGACCCGGCTCGGGGCCGTTTCGCGGGACGGCAAGGGAGAGGTCGTGGCCGGTACGGTCATCATGCTGAAGGACGAGAACTCGAAGGAGGTCGTCGAGCGCGTCAAGGCGGCCCTGCCGGCGATCGATCGATCACTTCCCGAGGACGTGACGGTCTCCGTCTTCTACGACCGTACGGATCTCGTACGCGACGTGATCGGGACCGTGTCCGGCGCCCTGACGCAGGGCGGGATCTTCGTGATTCTCGTCCTGTTCCTCGTGATCGGCAATCTACGCTCGGCCCTCGTGGCGGCGCTCAGCCTTCCGATGACCGCGGCGATCGCCTTCATTCTCATGGACACGGCCTCGGTGACCGCGAACCTCATGAGCCTCGGGGGCCTGGCCATCGCCGTCGGGATGGTGGTCGACGGATCGATCGTGGTCACGGAGAACGTGGCCCGCCGTCTGCGCGCAACGGGCGGCCGACCGGTTTCGAGCGTCTATCTCGAGGCGGTGCGCGAAGTCGCCCGGCCCATCGTCTTCTCCATCCTCATCATCGGGATCGTCTTCGTACCGCTCTTCATGCTCGAGGGCATGGAGGGGAAGATGTTCGGACCGCTCGCGCTGACGATGGTGTTCGCGATGGTCGGGTCGCTGATCGTCTCCCAGACGATCGTGCCGGTCGTTCTGTCCTGGATCCTCCGGGACGGAGAAGCGATGCGGGAGCCGCGGTGGCTGCGGCGAGTCCGCGACGCCTATCTGTGGGTCTTGACCCGGGCCCTCGATCGGCGGCGGTGGACCCTGGCGATCGCGGCGACGGTCCTCGTCGTCACGATTCTGCTGGCCGGTCGGCTCGGAACCGAGTTCCTCCCCGATCTCGACGAGGGCGCGATCGCCATCAACGTCGTCCGACTGCCTAATGCGGCACTCGACGGCTCGGTCGCCAGCTCGACATTTCTGGAAAAGGAGATCCTCACGTTTCCCGAGGTCGAGACCGTCGTCTCGAAGACGGGCCGGGCGGAGATCTCCGAGGACCCGATGGGGCCGGAGCAGACGGACCTCCTGATCATGCTGAAGCCGAAATCGGAATGGGGAACCGGGCGCAGCAAGGCGGAGCTGGTCGACGCGATGCAGGAGCGGCTGGAGCGCGTACCCGGCATTCGTCTCGCCTTCAGTCAGCCCATCGCGCTCCGCGTGAACGAGCTCATCTCGGGCATCAAGAGCGACGTCGCCGTGAAGTTCTTCGGGAGCGACATCGAGCTCCTGAAGGAGATCGCCGACCGCGCGAGCGCCACCCTGCGGGGGATCGACGGGGCGGAGGACGTGAGCGTCGAGCAGGTCGCCGGATTCAGCTCTCTGGAGATCGTGCCCGACCGGCGAGCGATGGCGCGCTACCAGCTGAATCTCACCGATCTGAACGAGATCGTGGACACGGCGATCGGCGGAACCGTCGCGACGGAGCTCGTCGAAGAGCAGCGACGGTTCGGAGTTCTTGTCCGCTTCCGGGAAGACTCGCGCCACGATGTCGAGTCGATCGAGAGGATTCTGGTCTCCGCGCCGACCGGCGCCAAGGTCCCTTTGGGACAGGTGGCCGCGATCCGGCGTGTGGAGGGGCCGGCCCAGATCAGCCGCGAGAACGGGATGCGTCGAGTCGTGGTCGAGGCGAACGTGCGGGGTCGCGATCTCGGCGGCTTCGTGGCCGAGGCGCAGCGCGGGCTGGCCGCGCTCGAGGCCGAGCTCCCCGTGGGCTACTGGGTCGAGTACGGCGGCACGTTCGAGAATCAGCAGCGGGCGATGCGGCGGCTGGGGGTCGTCGTGCCTCTCTCCATTCTCCTGATCTTCCTGATGTTGGTCTCCGCGCTCGGCTCGTTCCGCTCCGCGGGCCTCGTCCTCGTCAATCTGCCGTTCGCTCTCGTCGGCGGTCTGGTCGCGATGCTGATCTTCGGTATGCGGGTGAACGTGCCCTCGACGGTCGGCTTCATCGCGCTCTTCGGGACGGCGGTGCAGAACGGGACCGTGCTCGTCACGTTCGTCGAACAGCTCCGGCGCCGGGGAAAGCCCGTGCGCGACGCCGTCATCGAGGCGTGCTCACTCCGGTTCCGAGCGCTCGTGATGACGGCCGCCACCACCGTTCTGGGCTTGACCCCGATGCTCTACGCGACGGGCAGCGGTTCCGAGATGCAGCGTCCCCTCGCGGTCGTGGTGATCGGGGGGCTGATCACGGCGACCGGGCTCACGCTTGTCGTGTTGCCCACGATCTACGCGTGGGCTTCCTCCGGCCGGAAGTCCTCCGGCCGGAAGGGTGAAGGCTAGCCTGCATATCTCACCAGCCTCTGCTACGGCAGCGACAAAGCCGCGCCTCACCACGAGCCTGATGAGAAATGCAGGCTAGGGTCCTCCGGCGTTTCGTTCACCGCGCACCTCAGAGATCGGAAACGAACACCAGGTCGCTCTCGTCCCGCTCGGGCCGGTCGAAGAGCACCGTCCGCCGGTCGGGGGAGACGGCCAGGTAGGCGTTCCCGAATCCCTCCAGGCGGGCGAGCGTCTCCGCCTCGCCCGAGGCATAGTCGTGGAACCCCAGATCCTCCCCCTCCTCCGACCGGCGGATGAAGAAGACCCCATCTCGGACGAAGGTGACATCGATCCATCCGCTCATGTCCTCGGGGTCGACGAGGCGGTGAGACGTCGAGTCGCCGGGGACGGATCTCCAGATGCCGGGGGCGCCCGACCGGTAGTGGAGAAGCTCGCCGCGATCGGTCTCGAAGACGACGCGCGCCCCGTCGATGGCGAGCGGCAGGGTCTCCGCGCCGTCGGCGCGCACCTTCTCCCCGCGCCACCCGGTATCGTCGCTGCAGTGCAGGTAGAGCCACGCGCCGTCCCGGGACCACGAGTCGACGAGCTCCTGACGGGACGAAGATCTCAGGGCTCGCACGATGCCGCTCTCCACTTCCACGGTGAAGGCCTGCGCCCGATCCCCGAGAAACGCGGAAAAGGCGATACGCTCGCCGTCGGGGGACCAGCGCGGCGGACGAACCGAAAGGCTCTCGAGCGTCGTCAACCGCTGCGGCCGGCTCCCGTCGCGCTCACAGATCCAGACTTCCTTGTGGCCCGACCGCGTCGAGAGGAACAGGATCCGGGAGCCGTCCGGCGAGAACTCGGGACAGCAGTCCACGCGGGTGGATCCGACGTGCCGCGCCGGCTCGGCGTGACCGTCGCCGTCCCCGCCGAGCTCGAGGCGCCAGATGTCTCGGTCCACCGATGAGGTCTCGTAGACCAGACAACTCTTCTCACTCGCGACCGACGGATAGAGGGCGGGCGCGATCGATACCGGCAAGAGCTCCGAAGCCCCGTCCCGCGAGGAGACGAGCCACAGGAGATGATCCTGGCCCTCGGATGCCGAGAGGACCAGTCGGTCTCCGCCGAGGGCCCAATCCATGCCCGCCATCGAGCAGAGCATGTGCGTGAGACGCCGGGACTCCCCGCCGTCCGCGGGAGCCACGTACACGTCCATCTGGACGCGGTTGCCGGAACGAAGAAACGCGACGACGTCGCCGCTCGGCGAGAACCTCGGCCAGAAGTCGTATGCGCTTCGGGGCGACGTCGATGTCACCACGCGCGTCTCCCCCGTCTCGGGAGAGATGAGGCGGATGCCCCCCGGGGAGTCCATTCCCTCATACGACGTGTAGGCGATCCAGCGCCCGTCCGGCGACCAGTCGATCCCGCGCACGCCCCGCCCGACGGGGGCGATCTCTCGCACCGGACCCCCGATGGCCGGAACGGTGCAGAGCGTCTGGGGCGCCGACGCGCGCAGAAAGGCGACCGTGCTTCCGTCCGGGGACCACGCGGGGAAGACCTCGTCGTACTTGCCCTCGGTGAGCCTCAAGCGGGACTCGGCGTTCACCTGCTTCACCCAGATGTCATAGCTCTCGCCGGTCTCCCCCTTCCACGAGAAGGCCACTCGCGTACCGTCCGGCGAGATCGCGGGATAGCGCTCCCGGCCCGGGGCGGTCGTGAGCGGGGCGGCTGCGAGAAAAGCCGGTTCGCCGTTCCGATCCGAAGAGCCGACGCCGAATCGGAGCGCGGCGATGGCGACGATCACGACCACGAGCGCGACGGTCAGCTGGGCGCGCGACGGTCGCCGGCGCCCGCCCCCGCGGGCCGCGACCGGGGAGACCCCGACGGCAGGTCCCCCGGGGGGCGGGCCGGAATCCGCCGAAGCGGCCGCCGCCGACCCCGCGCCCGTCGGGCCGAGGCCGGATGGCTCGACCGGCGTGACGGGGGCGATCAGCCGGTAGCCGCCCTTTCGGATCGTCTCGATGATGCGAGGGGATTCGGGGTCGTCGCCGAGCGAGTTTCGGAGCTCCCAGATCGCTCGAGTGAGGTTCTGGTCACAGACGACCGTCTCGCCCCAGACCGCGTTGCGCAGCTCCTCGCGGGAGACCACCCGTCCCGCCCGGGCGTCCGGCTCGACGGTCCACTCGGCGAGCCGGAACGGGGCCTTGGACTCCGCGAAGGCCTCTTCCGGAGTCATGGGCGGTTCATGCGGGCTGTCTCCCGGCTTCGGCGACGCGGATCGCGTCGCCCACGCGCCGATCCGGGATCCCAACGAAAAACGAATGCAATCTTGTCCGAAACCGGATCCCGCCCTCGGGCGCGGCGAGGTGCTCCCTGTAAGCATAGATAGGGTCGATTGGCCGTGCAAGGGCTGCCGGTCACGCGAACGTCCGTGGAAAGACCGGACGGTCCGGCGATCCCGCCGCACCCGCACGAGACGGTGAGGCACGCCCCAGGACTCGAGAGGATCCCCGAGAGTCCCCGAGAGGAGGTCCCGAAATGCGATCACGAGCTACCCCGAGCGCCGCCGGCACCGAGACGGGGGCACCGAAGCGGAAGGCCGCCGGGCTGCGGCGACTCGGTCGAAGGCTGGCGTTCCCGATCATCGGGTGTCTCTCTCTCCTCTGGTTTCTCGCGAGGGTGATCCCGAGGCCCAGCCGCGCCGCCTATCCGTGCCAGCGGGCCGCGTTTCCCCTGGCCTCGGCGTTCATTCTCTGGCTGACCGGCATCGGCACATCGAGCGTCATCGGTCGGCGGGCCGTCGCCCGGTGGCGGCAGGAGAGACGCGGGCTTGCGCTTTCGCTCGGCGCCCTCGCCGGACTGCTCCTGGTCGTCAGCGCCTCGATCGACAGCTCGCCCGTGGGAGCGACCCTCTCCCGGCTGAGGAGCCGGATCCTGGCCACGACCGATCCTCTCGTCGTGCGTTCGAGGAGCGGCGACAGCCTGACCGTGACTCCGCGGGCCGTCGTGGGCGTGGTCAAGTCCGTCGAGGCCCAAGCGGTCGACATCACCGCGACCGAGATCACGGCCCTGGTGAACCTCGCCATCGCGAGGGCGGGCGGCCTCGAGGATCTCGTCTCCGACGGCGACACCGTCGTCCTCAAGCCGAACCTGATCGCATCCCGGGACTTGACGTACGCAGGTGAGCCGCTCACCCCGGAAGTCAACGGGATCGCCACCGATCACCGGGTGATCCAGGCGACCGTCGACGCCGTGCGCGCCCTCAACCCGAGCGGGGCGATCTTCCTCCTCGAGGGCTCGGGAGTGGGCATGACCGCGGAGAACATGGCGGTCGTCGGATGGGACGCGATCACGGGACTCGACAGCCTGGTCATCCTGGAGGAGGCCTGCGGGGACTGGTGGGATACGACCTCCGTCTACCTTCGCGGCGTGTCCCTTCCCGAGGACAAATACCTCTACAGCCAGGGGGACAACCGGTACTGGCTCAACGATCTGTACTACGAGGCGGACGTGCTCATCTCGCTGCCCGTCCTCAAGAACCACTTCTGCACCGGGATGACCGGCGCGGTGAAGAACGTGGGCATCGGCGCCACCCCGCCGACGATCTACGGACTCGGGCCCGGGTACCCGAATCCCAACGAGCGCTCGCAGGGGATCAACCACGGGTACGCGTTCTCCCAGAGACGGCCGCTGCACAACTGGATCCACGACTACTACATGTGCCGCCCCGTGGACTTCGTGGTCCTCGACGGATTGCAGGGAATCCAGAACGGTCCGCTCTGCGAGGGCTCGTCGCACATCTCGGAAGACCAGATGAACGCGCGGCTCGTGATGGCCGGCCGGGACCCGATCGCGGTGGACGCCGTCGCGTCGTTGCTCTGTGGTCACGATCCGCAGCTCATTCGCCATCTCGTCACGTTGCACAACGACTCGCTGGGGTGCGTCGATCCACGGCTGATCCGGGTCGAGGGGCCGAAAGTCGGAGACGAGAAGCAGGACTACGAGATTCACAACTCGGGGGTGCATTCCGAATACTCCGATTTCACGCCCCCCTCCTTCTCGGTGCGAGCGTGCGGCGTCGTGGGAAACGACCTGCGGCTTTTCCTCGAGGTGGACGAAGAGGTGGAAATGGTCGAAGCCGCGGTGGACGGAGTTCTTCTTCCCGAGGTCCGGTTGGGAGATTTCGCGGACTTCACCCTCGATCTGGACACCCTGAGCGTGGAGGTGGGATCCGAGGTCGTCGTCTGGGCCTACGACCGGTACCTCAACCACGCGAGCCAGGTCGCGAGCGTCGGGACGTCGGTGGGGAACGCGCCCCCGGTCGATCTCGGCCTGCGGATCCGGCCCTCTCCGACTCGGTCCTCCGCGTCGATCCGCTACGCCCTGAGGCGGCGCGGGAGGGTGGAGCTTTCGGTCTTCAGCGTCGACGGGCGGCGGGTGACGACACTGCTCGACCAGGAGCTGGCTCAGGGCCCGCATGAGGTCGTCTGGGAACCGACGACCGAGGCGCCCGGAGTGTACTTCGTCCGGCTGCGAACGACGGACGGAACCGCCACGGCAAAGGTGGTGAAGATCGAGTAGGGGCTCCCGCCTACACGGCCGTCAAGAGGCCTGCGGACGGAACATCACGGACGTCGCTGTAAGATCTCGAGGACTACGCCGTCTCAGCGCCTCCCGGCGGCCGATCTCATCCGCCGCCTCTCCTCTGCGGCTTCGGGCATCCGGCCGAGCGCTTCCAGCGCAATGACGCGGGCGGCCCGCATCGAGGCGAGGTGGGGCCTCTGCGCCAGAACGGAGTCGGTGAAGGCGAGAAGGTCGTCGCTTCGACCGAGAAGCCGAAGCGCGTCCGCCTTGCCGCGCATCGCCGATTCGTAGTCCGGCTGGAGTCGCAGCGCCTCCTCGAAGACGATCAGAGCGCGCTCGGGTCGGTTGGTGTTCTGATAGAGAAAGCCCTGGTCGTTCCGCGCGATGGCGAGGAGCCTGCGTCCGATCGGGGTCGCCGGATCGGGGCGGTCGAGGCGGAGGAACTCCTCGAGCGTGTGCTCAGCCTGGGACCAGAGCCGGCGCCAGAGGTAGCGACCGGCCACCATGAGCCGGATGCCGTCGCGGGGGTTGTACCCCCCCAGCGCCATCTCCTCCTCGGCGGTCGGAATTGCGGGCAACTCTCCCGTCCCCCCCAGGTAACCCAGCGCCCGGAGCGCTTCTTTCGCGTTTCTCGCGGGGGGCGCCGGGCCGGCGGCGCGCCACTCCCCGCCGTGCAGCCTGGCGACGATCGCTCGGAGCCGGTGCTGGAGGGCCGCCAGGCGTTGGGGCTCCCGATCCGCCAAGTTCCGTCGCTCCCCCGGATCGGAGTCGAGGTCGTAGAGCTCCGGAGGAGCGGCGTGCACGTACTTCCAGCCCTCGTGAACGAGGCTCTTGAGGCCGCTCGCCGCGTGATCCTCGCGAGACGTGATCGACTCGCCGTAGATCGGCACGTCCGGGGGTGGATCGGCCGAGGCGAGCAGATCTCTCCCGAGCCCGAACGGGGAGGTCGAGCCGATCCCGCCGCCTTCTTCGTCCCGGGCCAGGTCCGCGACCAGCGTGGCGCCGAGATCGGCCAGCGTCACGACCTCCATCCGGACGGACCCTGCCGCGGTCACCCCGCGACCGGCCAGCACCATCGGTACGCGCATCGTCGCGTCATAGATGAGAAGGCCGTGCTCGTCCTCTCCGAAGTCGCCGAGGCTCTCCCCGTGATCCGCCGCGATTGCGATCCGGTCGTGGCCGGCGTTTCCGCTCTCCTCGAAACGGCGAAGCAGAGGCCCGAGGCAGTGGTCCGTGTAGGCGACCTCCCCCGCGTAGGGATCCCCGAGCGGGGAGGCGCTGAACGGCGGTGGAGGATCGTACGGATAGTGCGGATCGAAGTAGTGGACCCACAGGAAAAGGGGCCGGGAGCGGCGCCGGTCGAGGACGCGTCTCGCGATCTCCGACGTCGTCTCGGCGCGCCGCTGGACCTTCGGCATGTCCTCCTCGTCCTCGAAGTCGGGGTAGTTCGTGAGGTCGTAGCGACGATAAGGGGTCACGATTCGATCCTCGTAGGAGTCGAACCCCTGGCCCAGCCCGAATGCGGAGCGAAGGACCCACGTGCTCACGATCGCGGCCGTCTCCCATTCCGCGGCGGACATCTCCTCCGCCAGCGTGTGGGCGGCGGGACCGAGCGACACGCGTCCGTTGAGGCGCACTCCGTGAGCGATGACGGGAACGCCCGTGAAAAGAGTGCTGTGGGACGGAAGCGTGGACGGGACGTCGCACCGCGCGTTCGCGTACTGCCGACCCCGGCGGGCCATGCGGTCGAGCCAGGGAGTGTGGGCGGTGGGGTCGCCCCACGCCCCGATTCTCGCGGCGCGCAGCGTGTCGATCGTGATGAGCAGCGTTCGGGGGTGGGGGCGATCGTCCCCGCACCCCGCCGACCCGGCCAGCGTGACGGCAGCGGCAAGCGCGAAGGCGAGAACCGGCCGCCGTCGACCGGTGGATGGGAATCGCAACCGAATCATGCCGGCATCGTGGCGCGATTTCGGGAAAGGGTCAACCGGGGCGGTCGCCACTACCTCACACGGTAGCGTGCCTTGACCCTTCCCCACGGCTGCGGAACCGGAGGCTCCGATCCTACGGCGACCGGCGCGCAGTTCCAGTCGGAGCAGAACTGCACGGGCGGGGCGTACCCGCCGTTGCCGAGACAGTACTGCTCCCATTCGAGGGCCGAGATCTCCTCACAGGAGCCGTCCGGAAAGCAGCACGGAATGGGGGCGTCGAAGAAATCGCACATGGCCCCCTGGAAGCAGAACTCCCCGCCGAAGTCGAGCCCCCGCCAGGTGTCGGGGAGCGGGGGCGGGATCACGCAGTCCTCCGTGGCGAGGACACCCCCCTCCGAGGTGGTGAGGCAGAGGTTTCCCGGTTCGGTGATCAGGACGCGGATCTCCCCCGCCATCACCGGTCCCGAGGGACACAGCCCGACCGTGAGGAGGAGGTTGGTGGCGCTTCCAGTGTTGAGGAATCCGTTCTGCGGAATGAACTCCAGAATCAGGTTGCCTCCGCCCGAGCTCGCCAGGCCGAACTCGGCGACGGACATCCCGGCCGAGCCGGTGGGAGCGCAGACCAGCCACAGGTAGAAGGAGAAAACTCTGGCTCCGGGGAACTCGATGTGGTTGTCGTAGGCTTCGGTCGCGCCCGCGCTGATCGACCAGCCGTAACTCAATCCCTGTGAGTGGACGGGGCCGGCACCGAGGAGAGGAAGGCCGGACACGGCCCCGAGAAGGAGGACCGCCCGGGAGACCCTCGTCGCCATGCTGAACCTCCCGAATCGGCGCGGAGAGCGAGGTCCCCACGGTGAGAAAATCCGGAGCGGAGGTGAGGAGTGCGAGCGACAACCCCTCGCACAGTATACCACTCCGGAGGCGCCTCCACGGAGGAGACCCGAAGAGCACGCGCGACGCTTGAACTCGCGACGCCCGGCCCGTTTCGATGCGTACTTCGCGCGGCTGACGGCGGGCGAGGTCACCCGGTCGAGGAAACTCGTGTACCTCGGGGGAAGGTAGCGAGCTCGAGCCCGTTCTTGTACCTGATGGTCCCGGCGATGTAGGCTCGAGGGAGCAACAGACACAGGAGGTGCTGTCGTGCTTCGCTCCGCTCTGCCCGCCGTGCTCTTCCTGGTCCTGCCCCTCTCCTCCGCGGCCGCCCGGACCTGGTACATCACCCCCGACGGCATGGGAGACGCCCCGACGATTCCCGCGGGACTGGACTCGGCGGCGGTGAGCGACACGGTGCTGGTCGCCGCCGGGACCTACACGACGGAAGTCTCGAGAGACTTCGAATTCTCCGACCCGGCCGAGTCGGTCACGCTCACGGCCGGCGGCTTCCTTGCGCCCGGAGTGAGTCTCGTCTCCGAGGACGGGCCGGGCGCCACGACGATCGCCGTCTCCGGAGGCCCGAACGTCCACTGTCTGGTGGCCGCCCTGGGGCAAGGAGACGCCGAATCCCGGATCGTCGGCTTCCGTCTCGAAGGAGTGTCGGGAGCGACCGCCGTCCTCGCGCGGGAGATGCCCGAGACGTGGTGGATCCACATCGAAGACTGCATCGTGGAGAGCGTGGACGGAGGGGAGCAGGCGGGCGGATTCTGGTCCGTGAACGCCGGCAGGTCACGCATCGTCGACTGCGCCTTCTCCGACGTGGTGGGCGGCCCGACATTCACCACACGGGGGAGCGTGGGCGTTGCCGAGCACTTGCCCTCCCCGAACAGAATGGAGGTGCTGGGTTGCGTGTTCACGAACCGCGGCGGCATCATGGCGCGTTTCGGATTGCGCTATCTCGACGTCCGGAACTGCACGTTCGAGGGCAACTCACAGCCCTGCGGCATTTTCAGTGACGCCGTCCACACGACGGTCGAGGACTGCCTCTTCGATCACTGCCTCCACCATCCGGTCTACATGATCAGGCCGGGAAACTCGTCCGGCACGGTCCGGCGTTGCACCTTCCTCGACGGAGTCGGCCATAGCTCCATCGGCTCGGGGGCGGTCTATGCCATCTACGTGAACACCCGCACCGTCGAGGATTGCAGGTTCGAGCGCTGTTCCGGATCCACGGGAGCGGTCGAGCTTCTCAGTCCTTCCTGGGAGGGCTTCGCGTACGTGAGGAACAACGTGTTCGTCGACATTACCTCCATGTGGTTCGGGGCCCTCCACTGCCGATGGACGCGGGGAGAGATCACGGGCAACACCTTCGTCCGCTGTCACGACCTCGACCCGGACCCCCCCGGCGCCGCGATCCGAATCTGGCCGCTCGACCCCCCGGGGTATGCCATGGACGTCCACAACAACATCTTCACCGAGAGCTCGGGATCCCCGGCCGTCGGAATCCGCGACGTCGGTGCGGTCTACGAGTCATGCAACTGCTACTGGTTGAACGAGGCCGGGGACACGGACGGGTTCACGATGGACGCGACGAGTTTCGTCCTGGATCCCCTCTTCTGTGACGCCGCATCGGGCGACTATACGATCCAGTCCGACTCACCCTGCGCGCCGCCCGGAGTGACCGGCTGCGGGCTCGTGGGGGCATTCCCGGTCGGATGCGGGCCGATTGCCACCGAACCGAGAAGTTGGGGTCGGATCAAGTCGATGTTCCGGGGGCGGTGAGGGGGTCGCAAAGGAGAATCCGCCCGAAAGGAAGCCCTGACGATGCCTTCGGCAATCGCTTTCCACAGAAGCCGTAGAGGAATCCGAACGAACCGGGACCCCTTCGACACGATCGAGGAGTACCTGCGCGCAGTGGATCAGCTCCGGAGAGAAACGGAAACCGAGGAGCTGTGGTTCCGTGGCGTAGGACGATCCAGCTATCCCCTCGTGCCGGGTCTATATCGACGAGAGACGTGGTCCTACGACCCGGACACGGCCATGGACATCTTCCGCGAGTTTTCGCGGCGCGCCAAGCCGTTCGTCAGCAATCGCAGGTTGTCCCGTTGGGAATGGTACTTCTTGATGCAGCACTACGGACTGCCGACCCGACTGTTGGACTGGACCGCAGCCGCGCTCCTCGCCCTGTACTTCGCGGTTCGAGATCCTCGAGAGATGCGGGTCCCCTGCGTCTGGGTCCTCGAACCGTACTCGTTGGACCTCGCGGGGGGAGGCGAGGGCTTGATCTACAGCGCCGACCCCCAGCAAATGGAGGAGCAGGACGAGGAGATCGAGTTGCGTTACCTGACCGAGGGACATGACTTGCCGGACGATCCCGTGCCCGTAGCGCCTCCCTACATCGACCCGAGAGTCGAGGTGCAAAAGAGCGTGTTCACGATTCACGGGCGGAGACGTTACGGACTGGAGAACCTGGCGCAGAGAAGCGACCATCTCGAGCTGCACAGATTACGGTTTCGTACGGAGAGCGCGAGGAGCTTTCGGCGGGAGCTGTACACCCTGGGGGTCGCGGAGGCGACCGTATTCCCCGAACTGGATGGTCTCGCCAGAGAGTTAAGATGGCACTACGCGCTCCAGTAACCGGTGCGCGCTGACAACGGAGCGCGGGAGAAGCGGCGGCCGCCGGCTACTGCCGCGGGAAGACCGGGCTGCAGCACGTCACCCCGGCCTCCGCCTTCGCCAGCTCGGACACCTCGACCGCCTCGACACCGATACCGCGATTCTCCAGCCGCTCGCGCGTTCTCGGAAAGGCGAGGGTCGGCCGGGGTTCTCTGGGGAACAGGTTGTCGTAAATGATCCGGGCTTCAGGATCTCGGGGCCCGGACCTGCCCGGCTCCAGCTTGCTCAGAAAGGCCGTCCACATGGTGCGTCCGACTGCGGTGCTCTTGGCCATGCTTTCTCTTGCGGCTTCAATGGGTGTGCGGCCGTCGCATGCAGCCGGTGGCAAGACGACATCCCTCCACCAGGAGCCGGAAGACCGCATGGCGCGGATTCATTCCGGGAAACGCGGGTCAGGGGCTCGCGCGCGACCCCGGGCGACCAGCCGTTCCTCGAGGACGGCCGCCTGCTCAACGTCGAAGTGCGCAAGGCGTTCGAGAGCGGAACGAGCGTCTCGGCGCTCGTCGAGCTCGATGAGACGCTCGGCGACCTCGGTCAGGACTCGCGGCGCGGCTCCGGCCTCGACGAGAGGCTCGAGGTCGAACGAGGCGTGGTCGCGGAGAAACGCGTACGGGTCCTCCGCGGCGGGAGGAGCCGCATCCCGCCGCAGGTTGAGCGCGGCCAGGCGGACCTCGGAGAGGACGTTCCGATCGGTGTTCCGCCGACTTCCGGCCGAAAGGGCCACGGCCTCGCGCCGGGACCAGGCGAAGCGCCGGAGCAGATCGACGCGATCGCGGATCCCGCAGGCCGACAGGGTCCGTTCGACCCCGGGAGACGTCATCCGGGTCTCGAGGAGGTCCGGCCGAATCCGGATGGGGTATCTCGATCCGAAGAAGAGGAGGTCTCCGCTCTCCGGCACGGCCAGCGTGAAGCCGTGGGGGAAGACGGCATAGAACGTGGCGGTGAGGGAGCGCAGCGTCGTCACGTCCATGTTGAAGAGGTTGAGCCACTGGCCGCAGACGCCCCCCTCGGAGAGACGGGATCGCACGAGTCGAAAGAACTCCTCGGTGAACAGCGGTGACGCGCCGGCCAGCCACGGGTGGGAAGGCTGAGAGACGACGAGATCGTAGCCTCCCTCTCCGACGAGTAGGTCGTGCCGGGCGTCGTCGTAGACGAGCTCGATCCGCTCGTCGTCCAGGCCGGATCGCGCCCCCCAGACGGAGCGGACCGCCTCGACCACGGTCGGCTCCAGCTCCACCACGCGGATGCGCTCCAGATCGGTCCGCTCCAGGGCGCGAACGGTCACTCCCCCTCCGTACCCGACGACGAAGCACGACCGAGGGTCCTCGTGCAGAAGCCAGGGAACGAGGCCGAGAAGGGACTCGGTCAAGGAGTCGCCGCCGGTGCCGTCCAGGTCGACGATGGACTCGTTGAGCCCGTTGTTCTGCAACCGGGCCGTCCGCCCGTCGTAGGTGACCACGCTGATGACGCCGGTTCGGCCCTCACGCAGGTAGAGAAAGGAGGGCCGGACGCCGGACCGGGCCGCCTCATCCCAAGGGTATCGGACCGCCCCGATCAGCTCCTCGAAGCTCAGAGCGGGGCCGATCCACGCGATCGCGCACCCGACGAGAGTCGTCGTCACCGCGGCGAACCGGGTGCGAGGGGAGGGGATCCCGGAGACCAGAAGGAGGGCCAGGAGGAGAGTCCCCAGGGCCGTCGCGGTGAGGAGAGCGTTCGTGCCGTAGCGAGGGATCAACCAGAATCCGGCACACAGGGACCCCAGGACGCCGGCCACCGTGTTGACCGCGTAGGCGCGTCCGAGGTGCGACCGGACTCCCGTGGCTCCTCCGCAGTACACGCTCAGCGTGAGGGGGAAGAGCGCCCCGAAGAGGAGGGTCGGAGCCGAGAGAACCGCGGCCACGACCCCGAACCGTGCGAGCAATCTCGGAACCCGCCCTCCTTCCATTCCGTTCACGAGCTCGAGCGCATCGGGCAGGAAGGTCAGCGCCCCCCGTGTGAGGAGGAGGGAGAGTCCGAGAGCGATGAGGCCACCGACCAGCCAGGTCCGGGGACGCTCGATGGCGTCGAGACGCGATCGGACGGCCCAGGAACCGAGGGCGATCCCGGCCAGGAATACCGTGAGGATCGTCGCGAAGCCGTAGACCGTCCCGCCCGTGAAGAGGACGAGGTACTTCGTCCAACCGACCTCGGTCGCGATGGAGGAGAAGCCCGTCACGGCGAGAACAAGCAGCGCGGCGCGACGATCCCGCGGTCGCGAAGTCGCCCTTCCGGCCGGGAGAGCGATGCGGTCGGGCGCCGGAGAAGGAGGCTCCTCCCCGGGCGGGGAGAGGAACCCCGCGCGAGCAAACGCGGCTCCCAGTGCGACGATCGTGAAGTTGAGGCCGGCGGCGACCAGATTGGCTCCGTCCAGGCCCCACCGGGGGATGAGCCAGAAGCCGGAGAGGGCGGCTCCGATGACGGCTCCCGCCGTGTTGGCGGCGTACAGGAGGCCGAGCCCGGATCCGATCTGCCCGGGGCGGCGAAGAACGTGGGAGGCGAGCACGGGGAAGGACGCCCCCATGCACACGGTCGGAACGAGGAGCAGGAGAAACGTGAACGTGAACTCGAAGGCAACGTGCTCGAAGGGGAGCGCGGCGATCAGTCGGTCCAGGTCGAGGAGAACGTAAAGCAGGATCGACCCCGACACACCGATCACCGCCTCCAGCGTCAAGTAGACGCGCAGGAGATCACGACGTGCTCCGAGCCGGGGAGCCAGCGCGCTGCCGAGCGCGATTCCGAGGAAGAAGGCGGCCAGCACCGTGCTGACGGATGCGGCGGTCGATCCCAGGGTGAGGCCCAGGAGGCGGACCCAGACCACCTGGTACGCGAGGGCGGCACAGCCGGAGAGGATCAGGAAGAGAGCGGCCAGTCCAGTCATCGAGGTGCCTACGATACCGGGAAATCCGGCAACCCGAAAGAAGTGGCCACTCGTTTCGAATGCTGTCTAGAATCACGGCCGGCCTCCGGCCCGCGCGGGAGGGAGACCGCATGCCCGTGGAAGGGCGCCGACGGCGTGTCCGCCTCCGGATTCGAACGACGGCGATCCTGGCCCTGGCGCTCGGAGATTGGGCGATCGCCGGCTGCGGATCGGAGGGGACGAAGGCTCCGGTGGAGCGTCCGCTGACGGAGGTGCATGGGTCGATGCCGATCGAGGAGGTGCTGAAGGAGAACGCGCCGGGCTGGATGGCCCTCGACGGCGTCGTGGGTGTCTACCAGGGCCGGACGGAGGACGGTGCCCCCTGCCTGAAGGTCATGGTCGTGAAGGAGACGCCCGAGCTCCACCGGAAGATCCCCGAGCAGGTTCATGGGTACCCCGTCCTCCTGAGGGAGACGGGACCGATCGGGCCGCGCGGCGGGCGCTGAGCGGCGCACCCCCGGAATGCGATGCGAGATCTTCGCCTGTATGTCATCGTCTTCATCTCCGGCGCCGCGGTGCTCGCCCTCGAGATCCTGGGCACACGCATCCTCGGTCCGTTCTACGGGATGGGCCTCTTCCTCTGGTCGGCGCTCATCACCGTGACCCTGGCGGCCCTCAGCGTGGGGTACGCGGTAGGCGGGCGCTGGGCCGACCGCGGGCCCTCGTTCTCCCGATTGGGGCTGCTCTTCGGCGCCGCCGGGCTGTGGGTTCTCGCGGTCCCCTTTCTCGAACATCCCGTTCTCCTCGCGGCCGAGCCGCTCGGGTTGAGGGCTGCAGTCCTGGTCACCGCGACGCTTCTCTTCGCCCCGCCGCTCACGCTTCTCGGAATGGTCAGCCCCTACGCGATTCGGCTGAAGGCCCGAGACCTGAATCACGTGGGACGAACCGCGGGCAACCTCTACGCCGTTTCCACGGTGGCGAGCGTCGTGTCCGCCCTGGGAATGGGATTCTTCCTGATTCCCGCGATGGGCGTAGGCCGCCTCACCTACGCCATCGGTCTGGCCCTCCTGACGGCGAGCGGGCTCGCGTTCTTCGCACGGATCGGGGGCTCGCGGGATCGGGGAACGGCGGCGCTACTCGTTCTCGGAATCGGTTCGGCCGGGATGGCAAAGCTTTCGGATGACGCTCCGGATCCTTCGCGCGGACTGCTCGACGTACGGCAGAGCCCGTACGCGGAGATCCGGGTCGTCGAGGCTCGGGGCGCGCGTCACCTTCTCATCGACGGAGGAATCCACTCCGTGGTCGATCCGGCCACCTGGAGGACTTGGCACCCTTACGCCGCCGCCCTCGACGTGCTCGACTTCCTGTTCGAGAGGCCCGGCTCGATGCTGCTCGTCGGACTCGGGGCCGGATCGATCGCCAAGAGGTATGCGGAGCACGGGTGGCGCGTCGATGCCGTCGAGATCGATCCGGTCGTCGCGGAGGTGGCTCGCGACCACTTCGGGTTGAGGAGCGAAGACTGCGCGGTTCACCTCCGGGACGGACGCCGCTTTCTTCGGGAGACGGCGAAGTCGTACGACCTGATCGTGGTCGACGCGTTCGGCAGCTCGTCGATTCCTTTCCACCTCGCCACCTTGGAATCGTTCGGGCTCATGGTCTCCCGACTCGCCGGGGACGGAGTTCTGGCCGTGAACGTCGAGGTCTGGGGATGGGACGATCCCCTGGTCGCATCCCTGGCGGCGACGGTGGGAGCGCACCTCGATCAGGTTCTGGCCCTGCCCACGAGGGAGCCGCCGGACGCGGTCGGCAACGTCTTGATCGTGGGATCGCGGCGCGCACTCGAGTTCGACGAGTACGAACGTCTGCCCCGCCTCTCCTCTCTCCTGGACCGACCGCACGAACACTGGCGGGGAGTCCAGATGAACCACGCATGGGACAACCGGTTCGTCCCCGAGACGCGGAGCGCCCTCGTCTTCACCGACGATCGGAATCCGGTGGATCTCTGGACCGAACGGGTCAATCGGGAGGCGCGGCGGGAGCTCCACGAGTACTTTCGCGATCTGCCCCGGAGCTGGTGACGCCACCGGCGAGGGCACCAGGAGACGCGCCGGCTGCCGGAGGGATCCGAGAGAACGGGCGCCCGAGGAGGGGCGCCCGTCGTTCGGCCTCTGATCTCCGTGTGGTCGGGCTCAGTTGCCGACCATGTGCATTCCGCCGCCGAAGTAGTTCAGAACGTCGTCGATCGGGTTTGCGACCGCCACGGAATTCTTGTTGCAGATGATGCTGCCGGCGTAGAGCAACCCGACCGCCCGCGGGTCGGTCGTGACGTCCTCGACTGCCAGCGAGCCCGAGTCTCCTCCGTCCAGGAACTTGCAGCGGGCGTTCGTCACGACGATCTGCCCCGTGAAGGTCTCCGAGAAAGCCGAACCGCCGGCGCACTCGTTTTCGTAACCGATGCTGACGGTTGCGTTCAGACCGTCCACGGTGCCCCGGGACAGGCCTGTCGTTCGGCCCATCTTCTTGAGGTCTTGGCCGATGTACGCGCCGGCGGTGGCCGACGAGAGCGTTCCGATGTCGAGGATCGCGCCGGTGGCGTCGACCTGACCCGGAATCACCTCGGCGATTCCGGCGTCGACGTTGGCGCCCGGGAGGCTTCCTCCTCCGTTCACCAAGGTGGCGACGTTGATCGCGTTGTTCGCGTTGCACCCGATGTCGATGAGGCCCGGTTGAATCACCGGGTCTCCCGGCTCGGCGACTCTCCCATTGCCGCCGTTCACGATGTCGGCGTAAAGGACATGGTAATTGCTGAGGACGAACTGGGTACCGCTTCCGTTCTCCACGAGCCCGCCCAACGTGCCGCTGCAGCAGTAGCCGTTGGCGAGATCGTAGCGCCAGCCCCCGGAGGTGCCGAGCTTGATGGGGGCGGTCTGCGGAGCCCGGGGATTGGTGCCTGATCCCATTCCCATACCGCCGCCTTTCCGGGCGACGATGCGACCGGTGACGACCGGGACCACGGAGAGCCCGTCGAGCTCCATCGGGAGATCGACCATGCTCTCCTCGTTTTCCAGGTAGACCTTGACGGCCACGTTGCCAGCCTCGTCCACACCGACGGCGGTTCCCACGATGCCCGGACGGGCCATGAGGTCGGGGGTGTGAGCCATCTGGATGGTCATGGCGTTCCGAACGTCTTCGTGGAGGACGTCCAGCACGCGTCCCTGGTGGAAGGCCGCGGTCTGCGGACCGTCCGACGCCGGTTCGACCGGCGACCGATCGTCGCCGCAGCCTCCGGCGAGGAGTGCAATCCCGGCCAGGCAGCCGCCGAGAAGTAACAGGATCGAGCGCGTATCTCGCTTCATTCGAGGTTCGCCTCCCCACGGGCCGGGGTTCACAGGAGCGGCCCGTGCCCGGGCATCGTAGTGCATATCAGAATCTCGAGTCCAGAGCGGTAATCCCTTCGAAATCGTCTTCGGTCGCGATGGTGACGACCCCCTCGACGTCGTCGAAGGTCAAGCGCTCCAGGGAGAAAGGAGCGCGGGCAGTGCATCACGAGGACGGAGCGACGGAATGCCTCGGCCGGAATCTCCGGGTCATGACAGGACCCTCATCGAAAGAGACGACGCCTCCTTTGCACTGCCGGATGCCTCGCTGGTGCGTCTCTCGAAATACGATGCTGCGGGCCGGCTCGTACGTGTTTCCGCAAATCGGCCTGGCCCCCTGAAACCGATCCATCGAGGCGCGGGGCGATTGCCTCCCTGGGTTCCGCACAGGTAGACTGTTCCTGAGTCAAGGATCGACCATTTGAATGCCCGGTCGGGGCGAGCTGCCCGAGCCTGGCAGAAAACTCACCACGCGAGGAGCTGGACCCATGTTCGGAGCTTCACGAGGCGTCCGACCCGCGGTACTGGCCGCGATGGCGACCGTCCTCCTCGCCGCCGGCGTCGATCCCGCTCTCCGGACAGCTCTTGCGGCCGGAGACGGTGAGATCGTCGTGCGTCTGGAGTCGGCCTCCTTCCGGATTCTTCCCGAGGGAGATGGCCATCGGATTCGCATGGACGGGTTCGAGTGCTCGTCGGCCCCGGGGACGCCCGCGATTCCGGCCCGGCGCTTCCTGGTGGCGCTCCCTCCCGGAGCCCGTGTGGGGTCCGTGGAGATCGTCGCCCCTCGCTTCGACGAAGTCCGGGGGACGTATCGAATCTCACCCACCCCTCCCCTGCTTCCTCCCGGCTTCGAGGACGCCGTGGCCCGCGAGCGAGAGGAGATCATCGAGGAGACAGCCCGCATCCGGGCGTCCGCCTATGCCTCGGACGCCTTCGTTCCCCTTCAGCAGGTACGTCTCGTCGGAGCGGGCGCTCTCCGTGCGGTGGCTTACGCGATGCTCGAGTACACCCCGTTCCGATACCGTCCCGTCTCCGGCCGGCTCGAACTGTGCCCCGCCGCGGACGTTCGGGTGCGCTACCGCATCTCTTCGGGCGGATCTTCCGGCGAAGGCGACGACGCGCGCCTGCTCCTGGGTCCCTCTACCGACGAGGCCGCCGCCCGACTCTTCATGAACTACGATCAGGTGCGGTCTCTGTACGATTTCGAGGCGCCTGCAGCGCGCGAGCGCCGGGCGGTCCACGACTACGTCATCGTCACCACTTCCAGCTTGATCCCCGCCATCAACGCGTCGAACTTCGTGAGCTGGAAGACGGCACTCGGACACTCGGTGCGCCTCGTTCTCACGACCGACAGCGAGATCGCGGGCCGACCGGAAGCCGATCTGGCCGGCCGGATCCGGGGCTTCCTGCGCGAGTACCAGGCGGCGTGGGGCATCGAGTACGTGTTCCTGATCGGCACCCTCGCCGACGTGCCGATGCGCTACTGCTGGGCGGATCCCACGAATCACAGCTTCCACCCCGACGATCCGAACACCTATGGAGGTGAGACGCCCACCGACGCCTACTACGCGGACCTTTCTTTACCGGATGACCAGTCCTGGGATCTTGACGGCGACGGCTACCCCGGCGAGTACGGCCAGGATATGCCCGATTTCATGCCCGAAATCGCGGTCGGCCGGATCCCGACGAGCAACGCGACTCGGGTGACCTACACCCTGAACAAGCTGATCGCCTTCGAGAGCGACACCGGCGACTGGAAGGACCGGGCTCTCCACGGGTCGACGATCCTGTTCTACGAAAACCAGGACGGGGACGGATACCCGGGCATCGACGGCGCCCGGTGCCTGGCTCCGATCCGGGACGATCTCATGCCGGGCTGGGCCGTGACCCGCACCTGCGAGCACGAGGGGCTCGCTCCCTCCGAATACCCCTGGGATCCCATGACCGAGAGTCTCTTCACGGCCGCCTGGCGTGACGGGCAATACGGCGTCGTCAACTGGAGCGGTCACGGGGCGTGCGTGTGCGCCTCCCGGACGGTGTGGTGGACGGACGACGGCGACGGGATTCCCGAAACGGACGGATCCGACTGGATCCAGTCGATTCCCTTCATTCAGAGGACCTCGTCGCTCGAGGACGACGCGTCCTCCATCGTGTTCGCCATCTCATGCAACGTGGGGTATCCCGAGCCGAACCCGTACGGAAGGCTCGGGAACGATCTCCTCACGAAGCCCGGATTCGGCACCGCCGCCGCGGTCCTGAGCGCCACCCGCGGCGCCGCCGTCGGCATCTACTGGCCCGATCCTCCCGGCGGCGCGGAGTCGATCTGCTACGAGTTCAACCGCTTCCTGATAGACGGCCCGGCCGGGCCGCGGCGGGTGGGAGACGCCCTCCTCGACGCCAAGGGCTACTGCCACCAGAACTACGCGTACGACCACTACTACGAGTACAAGAACCTCTTCGACTACAACCTGTACGGCGATCCCGCGTTGGACCGGCGGGGGGTGGCCGCCGTCGCGGTGGCCGAGCGTGACGCTTTCGACGAAGGGTCTACCGTCCCGTCGGTGGAAGGCTTCCCCAATCCGTTCGCCCCATCCACAAACCTGCGCTTCGAGCTGGTCCAGCCCGGCCCCGTGACACTGACGATCCACGACACGCACGGACGTCGTGTACGTCAGCTGATCCGGGAACCCCTTCCCGCGGGCCGCCACGACGTCCGGTGGCGTGGGTTGGACGACTTCGGACGGCCGGTCTCCTCCGGTGTCTACTTCGTCAGGCTGGAGACGAACCGTGGGGCCGGGACGAATCGTGTGATCCTGCTCCGGTGACCTGATCCCCTCTCTGCCGGAAAGCTCCGCCTCCGGGCGGTTCACTATTCACAGGGGAAGCTCACGGGGGCAGTTCAAGGACGCAACCAGGGGAGAATGACATGAGACGATGGACACTCTTGATGGCTCTCTCGTTCGCCATGACGGCCCTCGGCGCGTCAGTGGCTGGCGCCACCTTCTCGATGGTGGCCGTGGATCCCGTCACCCAGGAAGTGGGGAGTGTGGGAGCCTCCTGCATCGCGGGCTCCATCATCATCAGCGATGTTCACCCGGGACTCGGCGCGATTCACACCCAGGCTTGGTGGCGCGCTCAGAATCAGAACTACGCCCATAGTCTCATGGACCAGGGTCTCTCCCCGGAGGCGATCATCGACTCGCTGGTCGCGAATGACGCTCAAGGAAATCCGACCATTCGCCAGTACGGGATCGTGGATCTCGTCGGAGGCGGCAGGAGTGCGGGCCACACCGGTGTGAACTGCACCGACTACAAGAATCACAATCTGGCCCCGACTTACGCCATCGCCGGGAACATCCTGCTGGGCCAGCACATCCTGGACGCAATGGAGCAGGCGTTTCTGACAACTTCCGGAACACTGGCCGACAAGCTGATGGCGGCCCTGCAAGGGGCAAACGTACCCGGAGCCGACACGCGATGCCTACCCAACAAACCGGCGATCTCCGCGTTCATCCGCGTCGCGAGGCCCGATGACCTCGAGTCCAGCCTCTTCCTCGATCTCAACATCAACAATACGACGTCGATCCAGAACCCGATCGATCTCCTCCAAGATGCCTACGACGCGTGGAAATCGACGGTCACCGGCGTCTCCCCGTCCGGCGATGCCGCTCCGGTCTACCTCGATCTATGGCAGAACGCGCCGAACCCGTTTTCGAACGCGACCTCCATACGATTCGCCGTCGCGCGGCACGCACTCGCAGAGGTATCGGTGTACGACGTCGCCGGTCGCAAGGTGACCGATCTCGCGCGTGCGGTGCTGCGGCCTGGGGAATACGTTGTGCCCTGGGACCGTCGGGATGCGACAGGGCAGCGCGTTGCCGGTGGGCTCTACTTCTACCGACTCAGCGTAGCCGGGGAAGACCTCTCCCGACGAATGGTCATCTTAAGGTAAGCCGTGGGGGCCGCCTCCGGACACGTCGCGGTGGGTAGGCACGACCCGTTTTGTCAAGGCGCCGATCTTCGGTTCGGCGGGAACTGCGTTGCCTCGCCTCTCCCCCGCCGGCTGCCCGATATCCTCTCGATTCACGGCGGAGATCGGGCGCCGGTGCCCGCGCGGTCCGGACGCAGAAGGTGGGGACGGGGAGGACTCGATGGAACGACTCGAAGCCTCTCGGGAGTGTTGGGCGAGAGCCTCGAGACCAGTCCTGTCCGGGCAGGTCACAAGTCATCGAGTTGCGACGACATACCGCCCGCCTACCAAATGACCTCACGTTCAACTGTTCGCCCTTCGGAAATGATCCCGCCAAAGCCGCCTCCACCCGGCGTTTCGATCACGAAGACGTCGTTGACTAGCATTTCCATCTTGTCGGTGCCGGAAAGATCGATCCGCTCTCCGTCGCGTTCCACCCAGTTCTCCCCCTTCGCGCCTGGTTCGCCTCCGGCCAGCCCAAACGGTGCCACGCGTCGGCGGCTCGAAAGAATGGCCGCGGTCATCGGGGCCAGGAACTTGATGCGGCGAACGGCTCCGTTTCCTCCGCGACGGCGCCCACCGCCACCTGATCCTCGGCGAATGCGAAACTCCTCGATGCGGACCGGAAGCCGCCACTCGAGTACCTCCGGATCGGTGAGCCGCGAGTTCGTCATGTGAGTGTGCACCGCGTCAGCGCCGTCGAAATCAGGGCCGGCGCCTGAGCCTCCACACACGGTCTCGTAGTACTGGTGAGTTTCGTTGCCGAAGGTGAAGTTGTTCATCGTTCCCTGAGAAGCCGCGAGAACTCCCAACGCCCCGTACATGGCGTCGGTAATGCACTGCGAAGTCTCCACGTTGCCGGCCACGACCGCGGCCGGGGGGTCGGGATTCAGGAGGGATCCCTGGGGGATTACGATCCGGAGAGGCTTCAGGCAGCCTTCGTTCATGGGGATGTTTTCGTTCACGAGCGTACGAAACACGTAGAGGACGGCGGCCCGGCAGACCGCCTGCGGTGCGTTGAAGTTCGTCGGCTGCTGAGAAGAGGTTCCCGTGAAATCGATGGTACCGCTCCGGATTGTTCGGTCGAGCGTGATCTGAACTTGGATGACGCTCCCATCGTCCAGCGAAAGGCGGAAGGAACCGTTTCGGAGAACGCCCAACACGCGACGGACCTGCTCCTCGGCGTTGTCCTGTACGTGGCGGACATAGGCCTGCACGACGTCGAGCCCGTAGTGGTCGGTCATTCTCCGGATTTCCTGCGATCCTTTCTCGCAGGCGGCGATCTGGGCCTTCAGGTCCGCCACGTTCTGGTCCGGGTTCCGCGCCGGCCACGATCCCGAACCAAGCAGTCGCCGGAACTCGGCCTCCCGAAAACGTCCTTCCCGAACGAGCAGCAAGTCGTCGATCAGCACCCCTTCCTCCTCGATTGTCGTGCTGTCCGGAGGCATGGATCCCGGAGTGATGCCGCCGACGTCTGCGTGGTGGCCACGGGCGGCGACGAAGAAGACCGGCCTACGTTCGGAGGGGTGGAACCATGGAGTGACTGCGGTGATGTCTGGAAGGTGCGTTCCTCCGCGGTAGGGATCGTTGAGGATAAACACGTCGCCGGGCCGCATCTCAGTCCCGCGCCTTTCGACGACGGCTCGGACACTCTCGCCCATCGAACCGAGGTGCACCGGCATGTGCGGCGCGTTCGCAACCAAGCGCCCATCACTGTCGAATAGGGCGCAGGAGAAATCGCGACGCTCCTTGATATTGACGGAATGAGCAGTGCTCTCCAGCACCGAACCCATCTGCTCAGCGACCGACATGAAGAGGTTGTTGAAGATCTCCAGCATCACCGGGTCCACGCTCTTCGCGACCTCGGCGCGGACGGCTGCCGCACCGGTCCGGGTCAGCACGAGGTGGTTGCGAGGCGTGACCTCTCCGCTCCAGCCCGGCTCGATGACGGTCGTTGAATTGGACTCGATGAGGATCGCCGGGCCCTCGATTGTGTCCCCCCGAGCGAGTGCGAGGCGCTCGTAGATCGGTGTGAGATAATCGCGCCCGCCGGTGTGAACCGGCCGGAAGGCGAAAGGTTTGGCTCCCTCGCGGTGGGGAACACGCTCCACGATCGGATCCATGACAGTGTCTACGTCCCCGATCGCCTCGACGGAGACCGCCTCCACGATGCAACCTTTGCCAGGAACGACGAAACCGTATCGTCGCCGGTGCGCCCTTTCGAAGTTTTCGAGGATCCCGTCGCGGTCGCCGTAGTCGACGACGAGCGCGGAGTCGGTGCCTTCGTAACGCACGTGCACCCTCTCTCGTACCGTAACCTGACCGACAGAGCCTTGCGCTCTCAAATCCTCGCGAGCGCCGAGCGAAAGCTCGGCGAAATCACGGGCGAGTCGCTCGGGAAGCTCTGCGGTGAGCGTCTCCTCGATCGCCCGCTCTCGGAGAATCCGCGTCTCGGCGAGCCCCATTCCGTAGGCGGAGAGCACGCCGGCCAGCGGGTGGAGGAACACCCGGCTCATGCCCAGGGCCTCGGCGACGAGGCAAGCGTGTTGGCCGGCGGCGCCGCCGAAGCAGCAAAGGGTGTACTCAGTCACGTCATACCCGCGCTCGATCGAGACCCTCTTGATCGCGTTCGCCATGTTTTCCACGGCGATTCTCACAAACCCGTCCGCCACCTCGACGGGGCTTCGCGTATCGCCGGTCGCTTCCCGGATGCGACGGGCCAATATGCCGAAACGCGCCGTCACGATCTCGGAGTCGATTTCCTGATCTCCGACTTCACCGAACACCTTCGGAAACAACTCGGGGCGGATCTTCCCGAGGAGAACGTTGCAGTCCGTGACCGTGAGAGGGCCGCCTCGCCGGTAGCAGGCCGGTCCCGGGTCCGCTCCCGCCGACTCGGGTCCCACGCGGTAGCGAGATCCGTCGAAGAACAGAATCGAGCCCCCCCCCGCGGCGACGGTGTGAATCCTCATCATGGGACCCCGCATCGAAACGCCGCCGACCGAGCTCTCGACCGTGCGCTCGTACTCGCCATCGAAATGAGAAACGTCGGTCGAAGTGCCGCCCATGTCGAATGTGATGATTTTCTCGAAGCCCGCCATCGCCGCGGTGCGAACCGCTCCCACGACTCCTCCCGCCGGTCCCGAGAGGATGCTGTCCTTTCCCCGAAAGTGGTGAGAGTCGACGAGCCCTCCATTCGACTGCATGAAGAGGAGCCTCGTGCCCTCACCGATCTTGCCGGCAATTTCGTCGATGTAGCTGCGCAATCCGGGCGAAACGTAAGCATCTACCACTGTCGTGTGGCCCCGAATCACGAGCTTCATCAAAGGACTCACGCGATGCGAGACGGAGATCTGAGAGAATCCGATCTCGCTTGCGATCTCGGCCACGACCCGCTCGTGATCTGGGAATCGATATCCGTGGAGTAGAACGATCGCAATCGAATTAACCCCTTCTTCGAAGACACGGACAAGGTCCTCGCGCGCCCGCTCCCGATCCAGCGCGGCGACGATCTCTCCTCGGGCCGAGATCCGCTCGTCGACTTCCACGACCACCTCCGAAAGGGGCTTGGGAAGAACGATCTGAAGATCGAACAACCTCGGGCGGTTCTGATACCCGATCCGGAGCGCGTCGGCGAATCCCTTGGTAGTCACGAGCGCCGTTCGCTCGCCCTTGCGCTCGAGTAGCGCGTTCGTCCCGAGCGTCGTCCCCATCTTGATCATCTCGATCGTGGAGCCGGGGATGGGTTCGGAGGAATCGAGATGCAGAAGAGAGCGGATCCCCTCGACGGCGGCGTCGGAGTAGCGATCACGGTTCTCGGAGAGGAGCTTTCCGGTGGAGAGCGTTCCGTCCGGGTGCCGCGCGACGACGTCGGTGAAGGTCCCGCCTCGGTCGATCCAGAATTGCCAACCCGAAGAATCGAGACGTTCGGACATGACTTCCATTTCCGAGGCCCGAGCGCCGGGCGCCGCCGCCGAATCATCGCGGAAGTGCCGGGCGAGCGGATTGCGGTGGCAGGGGTCGCTAGTTTAGCTGCCCGGCACCGGCGGAGCTAGTCCGATTCCCGTCGTCGGTTCCGGGCGTTCGTCGCGCAGAGGGGGATTCATGGACGCCCGCAAAACGATCGGCTGCCGCGGCGAGATCAGCGCAACGGAAGCCGAAATCGTGCCGGCGGCAAAGGTCGTCCCGCTCGGCACGCGAGGCGACCGAGCCGCCCCACCACGTGACCCGGAGAAGAGCTTTCGGGCCCGTGGCAACGCGTTACGGTCTGATGAGAATCGAGGGTGACGTGTCACATGTCGTTCCGGTCGAGGCGCGGACATAATAGGTGGGTGCTGCAGACAAGTACCGCTCAAAATCGGGCCCGAACCTGCCGACCCCTCTCACAGGCACTGCCCCGGTCACCGGATCCATATCGCTACCTTCCCACCGCTCCCCCGGCAGGACCTCGTCATGCGGTTCTCGACTCTCACAATTCTCATCCTTCTCGGTATCCTCGCGCAGGCTTTCGGGTGCGGCGACGACTCCGCGGGCCCCGATCTCCAGCCCGTGGCCTCCTCACTCGCTCCCGATAGCGGGACTGTCGGCACCCAGGTTGCCATCACCGGATCCGACTTCATCCCGGGGGCGACCGTCACGTTCAGCGGCCTTCCCGCGATCGCCGTTGAGGTTCCGGCCTCCACCACCGTCCTCGCCTACGCTCCGGACGGGATCACGGCCGGCTCGATCTACGATGTCCGGTTGACGAATCCCGGCGGCAAATCGTCTGACCTTCCGCAGTCCTTCCGGGCCGTCGGCCCGGTGCTTCAGAGCGTGAACGGAGTTTCGAAGCCGAGTGGCATCCGCGGCAGCACGATCATCTTCGAGGGGAAGTCGTTCGGTGACCTCGCGGATCGCGGCACCGTTTGGTTCTCGGACGATAGTGGCACGCAGATCGCCGCGACCGTCGTGAGCCACGACAACTGGACGGACGAGTTCATCGTGACCACGGTCCCGAACGCCGCCGGCGACGGGCCGGTCTGGATCGAGACTGCGACGGGCGTGACTGACTCAATCGCGTTCCGGGTCAGCGACGGCGCGACGTTCAGCCCGTCTCAGATCAATTGGACGGTCACGACCTCCCTTCCATCCGCCTCGCAAGGACTCGAGGCCGTGTTCCTCTCCGGCGAGGAAGCGGGAACGACAAACGTCTTGTACGTGAGTGGCGGGGCGGACGGAAGTCTTTCTCCCAGCTCCGCCGTCTGGCGCGCCTCGATCGACGGCACCGGCGCGATCCATTCCTGGGCTTCCGAGACCTCGCTCCCCGCGTCCCGTGCCTTTCACTGCATGACGCTGGCGACCCCGTTCAACGCGCTCGTCGACACGACGGACGCCGGTCACCTCTACGTGCTCGGCGGAATGGACGGGACCGGCGCGCCGCAGTCCTCCGTTTACCGGGCCACGATCGCCTCCGATCGGTCCGTCGGGGGCTGGGGGATCGAGAACGCGCTCCCGGAGCCGCTGCATTCCGCGGGGGTCGTTCTCTTCCGCTCGTGGCTGTACGTGATCGGCGGGGCGACGAGCGGGAACGCACCGATGGCGAGCGTATACCGGGCGCCCATTGCGTTCGACGGCCGCCTCGGTCCGTGGGAGGCGCAGACGCCGCTCCCGGCACCACGGGCTTACGCCGCGGCGGTCCAGTTTGCCGGCACTCTCTACGTGGTCGGTGGCGACGGGGGCACGGTGGCTCCCGGCTCCGCGAGCACCTCGAACAGCGAGTCATCCCGCATCTACTACAATCCGCTCGACATACGGAACCGCACGCTGGCCGTGTCGTGGACGCAGAACCCGAGCTCGCTCATCAAGTCCGTCGCGAAGCACACCGCGCTCGCGGCCGGCGGAACGATCCTCGTGAGCGGGGGCGTGTACAACGGAGCTGGCAGCTCCGCGACGGAACACCAGTACGCATCCTTCGATCTGGACGGAACGATCGGAAGCTTCGGCGGGGCCACGGGATCCCAAACGATCGGTGGAAGCTCGGGCGCCGGAGGGTCCCCGTTTTTCAACCACGCGGCGATCGTCTACGTCGACGGGGTGGGGGCTGCGCATGTCGTGATTCTCGGGGGCGCGGAAATCGGTGACCCATCGACGGCCCTCGACGGAGCGTACTACTACTGAGACCCACGCCGCGCTCGACGGTGTGCGGCAAGCTGCCTCACATGGACCGTGTTTGGCCGGAGAGGAGAGGACGTGTCAACCATTCCCAGCGCCAAAGACGGAACATCACTTCTTAGGCTCAACAGCGCCAGCCCAAGCTTTCGCTGACCCAGCGGTACACCCACCTCAGCCCGGCGGCGAGGGAGTCGGCTGTGAGGGGGGCGGATCGCGCCGCTGGCTGACGCACGAAAGACGAGGCCGCCGCCACTCCGGCTCGCCGGGTAGTCACTTAGGGAGTGGTACAATTCACGGGGGCAGGTCACAGGTGTTAGGTGGGAGGCGCAGTTTCCTCCACATCGAATACAGGCTTGTGGCCTACGACACAGAACCATCCCTTGTTCCATTCCTCGTGAATCACCGTACCCGAGTATCCGGCTTCGGACAGAATGTCACGCAATTCAGGTAGTGTCTGGCAGTTCATGCGCCCGTTTGAGGCGAGTTTCCTATTGCGTGTGTCGTGTTTCCCCCCGAAGTATTCTCCTCCAGCCAGAGCGACTGACCCACGAGGCTGCAACACGCGCATAATCTCGCCAAGGCCTGCTTCGAGATCTGGCCAAAGATAATGGGAGTTGATCGCCACAATCAAATCGAAGCGCCCATCGTCATACGGAAGATCTGACACATCTGCCTCTCGAAGAAATACTCTTCCCTGTTCCATAAGCCGCCTATTGGTACGCGCAGCTACACCCAGAGACTGCGGCGAGTAGTCAATGCCGTGAAGTTCTGCCTGGGGAGCAAGCTCAGAGAGTTTGAGAAGCGCCCCTCCGCCTCCACATCCAATGTCAAGCACGGTTCTCGAGTCTTGCATCGAGATCAGAGATAGTGCCCAATCCGTCATCGGAGCATGAGCTCTATTCATGCCCCGTGCTAGGAGCCATCCAGCCAATCCTCTCGGCCGCCTGCACTGGCTAATGAGCCAGTGCAGAGGATTCATGGCCATACCTCCATCTG
>JALGZR010000050.1 GCA_025774805.1 bacterium | reverse complement strand
CGGTCCGGATCGATCATGCGGAACAGGTCGACGGTCGCGGGATCCCAGCTGAATCGGAGATTCCAGGCGAGGTCCCGAAGCCGCTCGAGCGACTTCGGAAGATTGGGAACGACCGAAAACGACTGGTGTGGACGCATGTCTGCCCCTTCTGAAAAGATGCCCCGGGTGCCGAAGAGCCCCTTCCGGGGGCTCCCGCCCGTCCGGAGCATGGTATGCGAGACGAGTTCTCCCTGCCTGAAGAAATCGACCGCGAGCCGGGACGAATCGAGTCCCCCGGGGGGGATTTCGGGGGGAAGATCGCGTCGCGGCGCCGGCGGAGACCCGGATCGTGTCGCTCGCGACGTACGACGGATCGGGTGAGGTCACCCATCCGGACGGGCTCCGGATCCGGAAGGGAGATCTGAGCCGCTTCTGGATGATCGCGACCCCCTACCCCGGGTCCTATGAGAAGCTCGAGAATCCCTCGATTGGGAGGAGCCCGGTCGGACTGAACCGGGTCGAGCCGGCTCTCGCGATCCACTGGGACCTCGACCGGCATCCTCTCCGCTTCTCCCCACACGACTCCCCGCTCAGATTTCCGACCCGAACGGCCGATCCGTCGGGAGAGGTAACTCCCCCCCACCACTTCCGGTTTCCAAGGGTACACCCGGTGTCCATCTTCTCTCCCCCTGCGGCCACCCTTCGGGTAGAACCCAAAGAAGGGTGCGGATCGCTCGAATCGCCCTGGACGGGCTGGGAAAGCCAATTCGAGGAGCTCGTGTCGTCGGCCCGGCCCCGGGTCCTGCTGCTGGCCCCCGGCTTCTACGGTCTCGATCGCACGGTCCGCCTGCCAGACGGCATCGTTCTGCGTGGGGACGGCAACGGGGAGGGCCGGCCCTGGTTTCTACCGACCGTGGACCCGAACCGGAGGCTCACCGCGCTCTTCGAGATCGACGGCGCCCACGACGTCACGCTCACCGGGGTCTGCCTCAACGGTCGGGACGGCCGTGCGGACCACGGGATCGTCGTGCGGTGCGGCACGGGGCTTCACTTCGAGCACTGCCGGCTCGGCGACTTCCGGAGTGGAGGGGAAGGGGCCCTCGTCATCGACGGGGAATCGGAGGACCGGCCGGTACGCGGCGTGGTGATCAAGGGGTGCCACTTTCTCCACAACGGCGTGGGGATGCGACTCGGGCCGGACACTTCCGACCTGCTCGTCGCTCACAACCGATTCGAGGAGACCGAGGGACCGGTGATACGGATCGATCCCGGAGACCGGTGGTCCGACTACGAGCTCATCTTCGTGAGGAACCGGATCCAGGCGTCCGCTCCGAGGCGGCGGGGGCCGCTCGTGGACGTCCGCCCCGGGGCCGAGGGCATCCGCTTCGCGGAGAACACGTTCGAGGGGCCCGGGGCGTCGCCGGAAGGGGAGCCGTGGGCCGGGATCGAAGTGAGGGGAGGCGGCCCCCTGAGCGGTCGGCGTCTGGAGGTCCTCCTGAACCGGATGGCCGACCTGCCGGGACCGGGGATCTCGGCGCGTTCCTGCGGGATCGGCTTCGTCGCCGCCGGGAACCGGCTCACCGCGTGCGGAACGGCGACCCTCGCGGTCATGAACCTGGACGGCTGCAGTGGGGCGCTCGTGGAGGACAACGAGATCAACGAGCCGGCGGGGGTCGGGGTCCGGGTGACGGGGGGGCGCGGCGTCCGACTCAACGGAAACGAAGTGCGCGGTCAACTCGATCGGGTGATGCCACGGGCCGGAACGTGCGGGATTCTCGTTGCGGGAGAGGAGTCGCGGCAGGTTCGCTTGACCGACAACCGCGTCACCGGCATCCGCGAGACCGGGATCCACGTCGACGGTCCGACGGGAGTCCGCCTGGTCGGCAACGAGGTCGAGGACTGCGGAGTCGGGATCCGGGTCACGCGCGCCCGGAACCTCCTCCTCGTAGGGAACGACTGCCGAGACAACGGCGAGGGCGGAGTGCGGGTCGAGTCCGGCGTGCGACGGGGACTCGTCTCCCTGAACTTCGCGATCGGGAACGGCGTGAGCGACCTCGAGATTCTCGGGGAGCGGATTCGCTGCCATTCGAATAAAGTCGACCGGGAAGGCGGGCTTCCGGTATCCGTCCCCCGGGACGGATGAGGGCTTCACGATCGGGACTCCGGCCTTGATCTCCTCGTGAAGTTGGTGTAGACACGGGGCCGAGATTCGAGGTGAAATCCGGATAGGAAGAGGGTATCCTCTTCCACGGAAGTCGAAGTGTTCGGGGCCAGAGTCGTCCGGCCGTCGCCGCTCCTCGCGCCGCGCGCTGCCACCGCGGCGGAGGATCGTCGCCGCCGGGCCCCGGAAGACCGTGACGCCCTGATCGGCGTCGCCGGTTCCGGTCTCGTAACCTGTTGAAGGCCCCGCCCCGATCGTCATCTCATCCAGACGCGGCGCGAAGGGTCGATGGGTGGCCCCGAGGAGAAGCGCGCTGCGCGCCGGCACCGATCGCTCCTCCCACGACGGGACGTCCCGAGGGTGGGAGTGGAGTGTCTCGCGTCGAAACGCCGTACGGGCCGCTCGGGCCCGACAGCGATCCCCGTCCGGAGCGGCGATCTCGCCCTCGGGAGATTCGGTCGAACGGTGACACGACCCCGCGTGGTCAAGAGCGGGCGGCAGGCCCGACGTCCTTCAACCCTGGCGGTCCGGCGGCGGTCGGCCGCTGTGGAGATCCCTTGAACTCATCCCCCATGAACTTACGCTCCCGTCGTCCGCGGCCTCGCAAGCGGTCGACGGGACCCGGTTCCTCCGATGGCACCAAATCTCCTCGAAGAAAGAACCCGCGGTCCTCGTCCGGCAACTCCAAGGGCGGCGGATCGGGACGAGGGAATCCCCGAGGTCGGAAAACGAACCGTGGCCCTCGCAACCGGGTGGACAGCGGCTACGATCCCGCCCGCGAGAGCCGAAGCCCGGGAAACACGCGGGCGGGAAACGGGGGCGGTCGGAACGGTGGTGGGCGGGATGCACGGCGCGGCCGCGGTTCCCGTCCGGGCGGCGGTCGCTCCGTGGGACGTCGACCCCGGATACCGATCGGTGAGATCCCGGCCCTCAAGATAATCCAGCAGGGAATCAGCATCGACCCGTTCGAGCCGCTCACCCTCGAGACGACGGCGGATGAGGTCACCACCCGGGTACTCGATCTGATCACCCCGATCGGCCGCGGGCAGCGCTGCCTCGTCGTCGCCCCTCCCATGGCGGGCAAGACGACTCTCCTGATCAAGATCGCGAACGGGCTCACGGCCAACCATCCCGAGATCCGCAAGTTCGTCCTTCTCGTCGATGAGCGTCCCGAGGAGGTGACACACTTCCGGCGCAGCACCGAGGCCGACGTTCACGCGGCCTCGAGCGACATGTCGGCGGCGGAGCACATCCAGGTCGCCGAGAGCTGCGTGAACCAGGCGCTGGAGCACGTTCTCCAGGGAGAGGACGTCGTGCTCCTGCTCGACTCCATCACGCGGCTGGCCCGGGCCTACAACACGATGGTGGACTCGGGGGGGCGGACGCTGTCGGGCGGCCTCGACGCGACCACGATGCTCGTTCCGCGGCAGATCTTCGGCTCGGCCCGAAAGATCGAGGACGGTGGCAGCCTCACCATCGTGGGGACCTCCCTCATCGATACGGGGTCCCGCATGGACGAGGTCATCTTTCAGGAGTTCAAGGGAACGGGAAACATGGAGCTCTTCCTCTCCCGCGACCTCTTCACGAAGCGGATCTTTCCCTGTGTCGACATCGAGAAGTCGGGCACCCGCAAGGAGGAGAAGCTCACCTCGGCGGAGGACCTCGCGCGGGTCCATCTTCTCCGTCGGCACATGACCGCGATGAAGCCGCACGAGGCGATGACCTTCCTCCTCGAGCTCCTCTCCCGCTACCGATCCAACGCCGAGCTTTTGGCGAGCCTGGTCGCCAAGACCTGAGAAAGGCCCGGAGCGAGTCCGGCGCCGGCTTTTTCGGGTCGTTCCCGATCAGCGAAGTCGGGTGATCTTGCGGGTCTCGACCACCCCGCCCGCCTGCAACCGCACGAAGTAGATGCCCGGCGGCACGGCCAGTCCGGCGCTCCGCCCGTCCCAAGTCATCCGTTGCACGCCGGTCGGACGCGCCCCGTCGACGAGGGTCGTGATTCGGCGCCCCCGGACGTCGTAGACGTCCAGCCGGACGTGGGCGGGATCGCGAAGCTCGAAGTGGATGTCGGTCGAGGGACGGAAAGGATTGGGAGCAATCGACGCGAGGCCGGTGCGATCGGGCCGGGACGGCTCGGTGAGAACCGCGACGCCGCCTCCCTGGACGGCGGCGGTCAGGTCGAACGTGAGGTCGGCGAGGGGAATCGCCCCCGACAGGTCGGTCTGGTCCCGCGTGGAGAACGTGAGGGTTCCCTCGTAGGAACCGCTGGCGGCGCCCGCCGCGTCGAAGCCGACGGACCACGCGACGGGGGAGCCGCCCACGAGGGCCGGGGTGAACCCCCCGATGAGGTGAAAGCGTGGATCCCCGGCGAGGACCGCGTCGTGCACATCGAGGAGGGCTTGAAGGGGCCCGTAGCCGAAGTTGTGAACGGTCGCGACGGTCTCGGCGGTGTCGCCCTCGGCAACGTACCCGAGATCGAGCGAGGTGGCGAGAACGACGGAGTCCGGGTCCACACTCGGTTCCGCGTGGTCGAGCACGCTTCCGGAGAGCGGGATCGGATGCGCGGGGCGATCGGGGTCGTCCGTCGTCACGACGAGATCGCCCGCCTTCGCGCCGACGACGGCGGTGTCCATGCCGAGGACGTGGTCGGTGGCGACCGCCCCCGGCTCCGCCTCGAACGACCCGGCGGGGGCCGTGAAGCCGGGCGGGGCCTCGAAGGAGTAGTCCAGCTCGTCCGCGGGGGCCGCGGAGCCGTTCGCGACCGAGAGGGTCGCGGTCGCCGTTCCCCCCCGGATCGCCGGGCCGAAGTCGACCGCGGCATCCGCCACGAGAAGCGCGGGAACCTGGAAGTCGGCGAAGACCGGCAGGTGATCCGAGGCGTCGTGCAGCGTGACCTGGAGCACCGAGTCGACGACCGTCCCGAAGGGTGCAACGTTCAAGGCGCCGTCGAAGTGAAGGCCGTCCTGACCGAGGGCGGTGTACGTCGAGTCGAGAATGTCGAGCCCCTCCCCGTCCTGCACGGCGGGTCCGACCAGGATCATGTCGAACCGATCGTCCAGGCCGCCGTTCGCCCCTCCCCCGAACAGCTCCGTCCGGGGGGACTGCGTGTGGATGTCCGCGAACGACGGGTTCACGTGCCAGTTCCCCTCCCGGTCGATGGGATCCTGAACCACGCCCGCGGCCCCGAGCAGCGTACTGGTCATGTCCTGGTAGGCGGGCTCGGAGGACCGGTAGATGTTGAAGTCGCCCGTGATGAGATAGCTCTGTCCCGGCGGAAAGGTCTCCATTCGGTTGCGCATTTGCTGCACCTCGAGCCGCCGCTTGGTCTCGTTGTCGGATCCCTGGCTCGCCTTCAGGTGCACGACGTAGATGCGCACGTCCGCGGCGGACGAGGAGAAACCTTCCGGGCGGATCGTCCACTCGTCGATGTCCCGCAGCGCCGTTCCGATGACGTAGTGCCCCGCGGTGTCCACCTTCGCCGTCCGCCAGTAGAGCGCGTTGTCGGTGTCGTCGCCGTTCACGAAGGAGGCCGCCTCCCACTCGCCCGGATTCACCTGATCGAGCACCTGGTCGCGGAAGCGGTCCACTGCGGTCTGGGAGAGGATCTCCTCCACCACGATCACGTCGGGCTGGAATCCCTCGAGAACCGTGCGGAACAGAGCCTCGCGCCCCGCGGAGTAATTGAGGATGTTGTACGTCGCGATGCGCAGCGCCCGCGCCCCCGAGACGGGAATCAGGGTCAGGGCGAGACCGAGGATCAGCAGGGATCGGAGGCGAGTACGTGACATGATGGTCAACTATATCACGCCCCCTGAGTCGGGCCCACCGACCGTTCGGTCGGTGGGGCGCCGTCCCCCGGGCCGTCCGCGGGACGGGGCCGGGATCGCCCGTCACCGGCCCGATCGCCCCTCCCGCGTCAGGACGAGGTAGCTCTCCAGTCGGGCGGGGTGGATCTTCCCGGCCGCCACCTCGTCCGGAATCACGCAGCCCTCATCGCCGTCGTGCCCGCAGTCGGCGAAGCGGCAGGATCGCGCGGCGAGGAAGATCTCGGGAAAGAAATCCTCGAGAGCCTCGCGCGCCGGCTCCTGCACGAGAAAGGCGCGGATTCCGGGGGTGTCGACCACGGAGCCGCCGAACGGGAATCGGTAGAGAGTCGATGCCGACGTGGTGTGGCGACCCTTGCCTGCCTTTCCGTAGACCTCGGCCGTCGGGATCTCGAGACCTTCCCCGAGACGGTTGAGGAGAGAGGACTTGCCCACCCCCGACTGCCCGGCGAAGACCGCGGTCCGGTTGCGGAGCACGTCGACGAGCCGGTCGATCCCCGCGCCGGTTCGGGCGGACACCGCGAGGGCGGACAGGGGCAGACCGGCGTAGGGGGCGAGGAGCGACTCCGCCTGACGCGGATCGAGGAGATCGATCTTGTTCAGAGCGAGAACCGGGTGCAGTCCTCCCGCGGAGGCGGCGATCAGGTACCGGTCCACGAGACGGGGCTTGAACGGAGGACGGCCGGCCGAGGCGATGATGACCGCCAGATCGACGTTCGCGCAGATGACCTTCTCGGCGCCGTCGTGGCGGAGGCGGGCGAGGCGCGTGCGGCGGGGCTCCACCTCGGTCAACACGTGGGGCGCCTCCGTCCCGGCCAGGTAGCGCACCCGGTCCCCGACCGCGAGGACGGTCGCCCGGGGATGGGGAACCCGGGTCGACTTCCGGAGAATGCAGTGAACCGGCGGTCCCCCGTCGTCCGGTTCGACGAACACGTCGCCGGCCCGGATCGAGACGACCTGTCCGCGGGCGACGTCGCCCTCGACTTCACTCCGGGAGGCCTCGTCGGGGAGCTCCTCCACGTTGTCGCGACCCCGCAGGATCTTCTCCCTCGACGGCGCGTCCTCGTACCCGGTTTCGTCCCGCCGGGAGGCCGGACCCGTCCGACGGACGGCGGAGCGGCCGCGGCGGAGTCTCTTGCGCTTCCCCTTGCTCATCACGTATTCCCTCGGATGGCGGAGCCCGGCCCGTCGAGGCCCTCCCTCGATCTTAGGAGCGCCTGCCGAACACGATCAAGCCGGGTGGGAGACGGTTTCCGCGAAGTGAGCCGCCGGAGGAACCATGACGCCCGACCCCCCGATCGATCCGGACCGCCCGACCGATCCCGACGATCCGACCGAATCGTCGGAGCCGGAGGCGGAGGATGAGCCGCTCGAGCTTCCCATCGACGGTGAGCTCGATCTCCACCTCTTTCGGCCGCGCGACGTTTCCGGTCTCGTCGACGACTACTTGGACGCGTGCCGGGAGCGAGGGATTCTCCAGGTTCGCATCGTGCACGGAAAGGGGATCGGCGCGCTCCGGGAGGCGGTCCACCGGGTGCTGTCGCGTCGGCGCGACGTCCTCCGGTTCCGTCTCGATTCGGAGAGCGGTGCGGGATGGGGAGCGACCCTCGTGGATCTGGAGGGACCGCCGGCCCGAAGCCGCGACGCGGAAACCGGACCCTAGCCGGCACGACTCACCGGGCTCGTCGGCGCCCGCCGCCACGGGCGGTCAGCCGTTCCGCGCGTCCTCCGGCTCCGGCCGGGAGAAGGAGCCCGGCTCCGGGTACTCGGCCGTCACCACGGTCGAGAGCCCTCCCCGCACCCGGAAGTCGCCCACCACGAGCAGGCGCCGCGGGCGACAGCTCTTCACGAGGTGGTCGAGGATCTCGTTCGTGACCGCTTCGTGGAAGACCCCGCGGTTCCGAAACGAGTGGAGGTAGAGCTTCAGCGACTTGAGCTCGAGACAGAGCAGGTCGGGAACGTAGGTGATGCGGATCGTCCCGAAGTCGGGCTGCCCCGTGATCGGGCAGAGCGCGGTCCACTCGTCCGTCCGGATGTCGATCTCGTAGTCTCGCTCCGGGGTCGGATTCGGAAACGTCTCCACGGCCGCCCGTCGCGGAGCCCGGCGGCGGGCGGCCGCGTCCGCCCGGGCGACTCGACTCCCGGCCCCCTTCCCCGTCTCTCGCCTCTTCGCCATCAACCCTCCCCCTCCGGAAATCCTCCGGGTCCGAAGTAGCTGCAGCGGGCGTTGCAGGTCTCGTGCACGACGATCCTCCAGAGACCGGGGAGCCGGGGCGCGAGACGCTCCCAGATCCAGCTCGCCAGCCGTTCGGACGTGGGATTCTCCAGACCGTCGATCTCGTTGAGGTAGCGGTGATCGAGAAGCTCCCGGATCGGCCCGAAGGCCTCGACGAGGTCGGCGTAGTCGAGATACCAACCGGCGTCCGGGTCGACCTCGCCCCGGACCGCCACCTCGATCCGGTACGAGTGTCCGTGCAGTCGGCGACACTTGTGCCCCTCGGGAGCGTGGGGCAGCCGGTGCGCGGCCTCGAACCGAAACGTGCGCTCCAGCTCGACTCTCATCGGCACATCCGTCGAAGGGTCATCGTGTCGTTTTCCTAGTCCAGGCTAAACCCCTCGGAGCGTTTCCGGCCAGAGGAGGCGGTGAAGTTGGATCTGGAGGCGAACGGGCGCACCCGACTCCAGAATCCACCCCGCGAGCGTCGCGGGATCGAGCTCCCCGTGAACCGGCGAGAGCAGGATCGGGCAGCGGCCCTCGATTCCTCGGGAATGGATCGTCTTCAGGGCCCAATCGTAGTCGATCCGGTCCCGGACCACGATCTTGACCTCGTCGGTGGCGCGGAGATCGTCGAGATTCCCCCAGCGCATCCGGTCGGTCTGTCCCGACGACGGAGCCTTCAGGTCGAGGATGCGAATCGCGCGCGAATCCAACCCGGTGATGTCGCGGTGGCCGCCGGTCTCCACGAGCACGGTCCGCCCCCGGTCGAGGAGGGAGGTGATCAGCTCGGGCGTGCTCTTCTGGAGGAGGGGCTCGCCGCCGGTGACCGTCACCAGGCGCACGTCCCACGCCTCCACCCGATCGAGCACCTCGGCGACGGTCTGCTTCGTTCCCTCGTGGAACGCGTACTCGGTGTCGCACCACGTGCAGCGGAGGTCGCACGCCGTCAGCCGGACGAAGACGCACGGTTCTCCGGCCCGCGTGGACTCCCCCTGGATCGAGCGGAAGATCTCGTTCACGACGAGCGCGCTCACGGCGTCCCGGTCTCCTCGCGGGGGGACCCGGATCCCGCCGACCCCGTTTCGGGAGCGGGCCGGGCCCGACCCGCGGCGGGATCGGGAACACCCGCCTCGGCGAATCCCCTGGCGCGCAGGAGGCATGCGTCGCAACGCCCGCAGGGCGTGCCGTCGGGCCGGGGATCGTAGCAGCTCAGCGTCCGCGACAGATCCACGCCCAGCTCGCGCGCCCGCCGCACGATCTGCGCTTTCGTCCGATCGATCAGCGGGGCGTGGATCCGAAACGCCGTGCGTCCGGACTCCACCCCGAGCCGGGTCGCGCGGTTCGCGAGACGCTCGAAGGCCTCGAGGAACTCCGGCCGGCAGTCGGGATATCCGGAGTAGTCGAGCGCGTTCACCCCGAGGAACAGATCCCGGGCCTCGAGCGTCTCCGCCCACGCGAGGGCCAGCGACAGGAAGACGGTGTTCCGCGCCGGTACGTAGGTGACGGGGATCCCGCCCCCGATCGACCCCTCCTCCCGGTCCTTCGGCACCTCGAGGTCGTCCGTCAGGGCCGATCCGCCGAACGCGGCCAGGTCGACCGCCACGATCCGATGCTCGGCGGCGCCGAGGGCCGTCGCGACCTCCCGAGCCCTCTCCAGCTCGACCCGATGCCGCTGTCCGTAGTCGCAGGTGAGCGCGTACGCCTCCCAGCCCTCCGCGATCGCGTGCGCGAGGACGACCGCGGAGTCGAGCCCCCCGCTCACCAGGACGACGGCGCGCTTCACCCGACCCTCGCGACTCGGGGCATGGCAAACTCCTCTTCTGAACGGCGGAGAATCGAGGGATTATAGCACCGTCCGAGCCCGTCCCAGGAGTTGCCCCATGTGGTACCGAAAGGAGCTGCGGCTCTCCCCCGGCCGTGCCGGACTGCACGAGATCACGCACCGGGTCGAGGAGATCGTACGGGAGAGCGGGATCCGGACCGGTCTCTGTCACGTCTTCGTCCGGCACACCTCGGCAAGCCTCGTGATCCAGGAGAACGCGGACCCGTCCGCCCGCCGGGATCTGCAGGAGAGCTTTCGCCGGCTCGCTCCCGAGAACGCGCCCCACTACACCCACACCGCCGAGGGTCCCGACGACATGCCCTCGCACATACGGTCCGCTCTGACCTCGACCTCGGAGACGATTCCGGTGGCGGAGGGACGGCTCGCCCTGGGCACCTGGCAGGGGATCTACCTCTTCGAGCACCGGAGTCGCCCGGGCACCCGCCGGCTGGCCGTGACGCTGTCTGGAGAGTGACGGCGGCCTCCGCCACGGCGCGCTTGCGGGATCGGGCGCCCTCTTCTAGGCTGCGGTCATGGTGGAGAACCGGCCCGAGCTCCCCTGGTATCGACGTCTGCACTGGCAGATCTTCCTCGCCATGGCCGCCGGCCTCGTGGCCGGGTTCGTCGGCGGGGAGGACTTCGCCTCCCAGGTCGCCTGGCTGGGAACCACCTTCGTCCGCCTGCTGAAGATGATCATCGTGCCGTTGGTGATCACGTCGATCACCGTCGGGGTCGCCTCGGTCGGGGGGGCGGGCCTCGGCCGTCTCTTCGGCAAGACGCTCGGCTACTACGTCCTCTCGAGCCTTCTCGCCATTCTCGTCGGTCTCTTCCTCGTCAACCTGATCCGGCCCGGAGTTGGCGCGAGCATCGGAGGAGCCGCGGCCCAGGAGCTGCCGGAGCTGGAGACCCCCGCGTCGCTGTCGGACCTGCTGCTCCGGATGATCCCGACGAACGTGCTGCGCGCGGCGGCCCACCCCGACATGCTGAGCATCATCTTCTTCTGCATTCTCTTCGGGGCGGCGATCGCCTCTTTGCCCGAGACGCCCCGGCGCACGCTCGTGGGCTTTTTCGAGGCCGCGTTCCAGGCGATGATGCGGTTGACGAGCTGGATCATCCGTCTCGCGCCGATCGGCGTCTTCGGACTGATCACGAACGTCGCCGGAACCTCGGGGTGGGACGCCTTTCGCGCTCTCGGCCTCTACATGATCACGATCGCGAGCGGGCTCACCATCCACCTGTTCGTGACGCTTCCGATCCTGCTGCTCGTCCTCGGGAGGATCCGTCCGAGGATTCACTTCCGGAACATGGTGGAGCCCCTCACGATGGCGTTCTCGACGAGCTCGTCGGGCGCGACCCTTCCGGTCACGCTGCGGGCCGTGGAGAAGCGCGTCGGCGTTTCGAACCGGGTGTCCTCGTTCGTGCTGCCGATGGGGGCGACGGTCAACATGGACGGCACCGCGCTCTACGAGTGCGCCGGCGTGCTCTTCATCGCCCAAGTGATGGGGGCCGAGCTCGGGATCACCCAACAGATCGTCGTCGTGATCACCGCGCTACTCGCCTCCATCGGAGCGGCCGCGGTCCCCTCCGCGGGGCTCGTGATCATCTTTCTCGTTCTGGAGGCGGTCAATCTACGGGGTCCGGAGGTCGACTTGATCGTGGGGACGATGCTCGCGATCGATCGTCCACTGGACATGTACCGTACGGCGGTGAACGTCTTCAGCGACTCGTGCGGAGCGGCGATCATCGCCCGAAGCGAGGGGGAATCGGAGGTCGATGTCGAGTAGATTGCCCGCGGCGCCCGCTTCGCGACCGGGGGCCGTGCCGCGGTGCGGGTCGCGTGTCGAGGGGTCGGGGGCTATGATAGTATCGGTCGGAGTCCTTCCCTCTTCGGGCCCCGACCCCTCCCCGTCCCGCCCCTCTCTCGCCCTTGCGAGGTCTGTTTGAAAACCCATCTCCTCCGCGCGGTCCGGATCGTCGTCAGCGTGGGACTCCTCGCATGGGTGATCTCTCGGGTGCCTATCGGAGAGCTCGCATCCGAGCTCGCCGGCGCGAAGACCCGTTGGATCCTCGCCGCGTTCGCGGTGAACTCGGTGGGGATCGCATTCGGCGCCTTCCGCTGGCAACTCCTTCTGCGCAGCCAGGGCCGCCGCATCGGCGCGCCGTTCCTGTACGGCTCGTACGTGGTGGGCCTGTTCTTCAACAACTTTCTTCCGTCCACGATCGGCGGTGACGTGATCCGGGCGGCGAGCGCCAAGCGTCGGGGCGGGGGCACGCTCACCGAGAATCTGACGGTCGTCCTGGTGGAGCGGATGATCGGGCTCCTGGCCACCCTCTCCCTCGGGGGCGCCGTGGCCCTGAGCGGCGTGGCCAGTAGCCTCGACTCGCGGGTTCCCTGGGTGCTCGGGGGGGCTCTCTTCCTCGCCGCGGCGGGGCTCTACCTCGCGCTCAGCAATCCGGTGCGACGCGGGGCGCTGCGCGGCGTCGGGCGGGTTCCGTTCCAGTTCGTGAGGCGGACACTCGGCAAGATGCTCGTCGCCTTCGAGCTCTTCTCCCGCGATCACGGGGTCCTGTGGGCCAATTACTTTCTTTCCCTCGCGTTCCAGTTCTTCCTCATCGTGCACTTCTGGCTCATCCAGTTCGCGTTCGGCGAGGCGGTGCCCTTTGCGACCTTCGTGGTGGTCGTACCCCTCGTCTTCTGCGTGATGATCCTGCCCATCGGGATCAACGGGCTCGGCGTACGGGAGTCGGCGTTCGTCTGGTTCCTCACGCGCGCCGGGATGGAGCCCGCGATCGCGCTGGCCCTGTCGCTCGCGTCCTACGTGATCGCGGTCGGGCAGGGGGTCATCGGAGGAGGGGTCCACCTCTGGCGGGAGGCTCGCGGTCGGGACTCCGGAGCCCTCGCCGAGGCCGAGGCCCTGGAGGCCCCGGCCGAGCCCTGATCTCGGCGATCCCGGCGCCGGAACGTGCCGGGGGAAAGGCGGGTCAGGCCGCCGGAGCCTCCGGACGCTCGATCGCCGCGAGCAGTTCCCCGCGTCGCCTCTCCAGTGACCGGAGACGGTCTCCCGCTTCCCGAAGCGAATCGGAGCGGGCTTTGGCCGCGTCCCGCTCGGGAACGAAGACCCCTCGAAGCTGCTCCGCGTAGCGGCGGACCTCCTCTCCGAAAGAGCGACGAATCGAGTCGGAGAGCTCGTCGCGCACGGTCTCGATCTTCGTCGTCAGCTCGCGCTTGAGTCGGCCGCGGCGGTGTGGAAGCAGGAACAGCCCCGCAACCACCAGGAGCGTACCGCCCACGGTCCCGGTGACGTCGAGGGTGAGCGAGGTGAAGGCGGCGGTCAGCACGGCACCGAGACCGAGCGCGAGCGCCTCCACTCCGAACGTGCGGGCGATCGCGTCGTTCACGGCGCCGACGACCCGATCGGCCTCCTCGCGGGCGTTGAAGGACTCGAGGTGCCGGCGCACCGGGCCCGCCAGATTCCGGAAGATCTCCTCCCGATTGTAGACGAATTCCTGGCTGACGAACCGGGTCCGGTCCGCGGACTCCCGCAGTGCGGTGCGTCGTCCCTCGAGCGCGGCGTTCGCGCGGTCCCAGGCACCGAGATTCTCGCGAACGAGCCAGTCGATCAGCGCGTGGACCTCCTCCTCGATCCGCGACGGGACGTCGCCCACGACCTCGTTGCGGAAGCGGTTCTCCACGACGTCGGTGTTGCGCAGGCGGAAGAGGTTCCCGAGACGCACGAGATCGTCGAGGAAACGGTGCCCCCGTCGCTCCATCTGGAGGAGGATGTTGTCGATCTGGGCCCGGTAGCGACCGAGCTCCTCGGTCAGTCGGCGCTCGTAGTCGTCGACGTCGGCGAGGATTCCCTCCATGGCGGTGCGGTCCCCCTCGATCAGCCGCCGGCGCTCGGTGAGCGCCTCCTCCTGACGGGCCAGGACGGTGCGCAGCGTGTCGAGGGGAGAGCGGAGCTTGAGCCGCACCCGGTCGCGGCCGCCGAGAGTGTCGCGAAGGTGACGCTCGAGCGCTGAGTACTCGTTGATCCCGTTGCCGTGGACATCGGAGCCGCCATGGGCGAGCGCGTCGCGCGCGCTGATCAAGAAAACCTTCGGCTCTTCGCCGATCTCGAGCTCCGCTTGCTCCCGCACATAGGAACGGACCCGCTCGATCTGATCCGAGTCCCGAGCCACGTCGGCGTGGTTGACGGCGAAGAGGATCTTCTTGCCCCAGTTGCGGATCAGGCGCAGGAAGTCGTGCTCGCTCGCGGTGTAGGGACGGATCAGCGTCGTGACGAAGAGGACCAGATCGGCGCGGGGGATGAAGCCCTGGGTCAACTCCTGCTCTTTCCGCTGCATCGAGTTCGTTCCCGGGGTGTCCACGATGCAGAGATCTTTCAGCAGCTCCGCCGGCAGCTCGTGGAGAACGACTCCCGTGTCCGCCGGGCGGGTCGTACGAATCTCTCCGTGACGGAGAAGGTGCACCTCGCGCGTGGTGGGTAGATCGCCCGTCTCGAGAAGCTCCTCGCCGAGAAGACAATTGATCAGCGTCGACTTCCCCGAGTTGTACTCCCCGACGACCACGAGAAGGAAGATCTCGTCGAGAGCGGCACGGATCCCCTTCAGTGCCTCGAGATCGTCGGGCAGCATGTCGAGGTCCCGGAGCAGTCGCTCGGATTCGTCGAGCAGGTCTCTCTCTCTCCGGACGAGCTCACGCTCCTCGGCGGTCAGAAGCGGATCGACGGGTCACGCTCCTTTCCGTCCCGACTCCACTCCCGGAGCCACCAGAACGCGCAGATCACGAGCGCGTGGGAGATCCGTCCGTCCCCGATCGCCGCCGGGATCTCGGCGCAAGGCAGAAGCAGAGCCTCGATGTCCTCGCTCGCGTCCGGGGACGGCTCGGCGACGCGCTCGCAATCGCGCACGAGATAGGTGTGGCAGCGGTTCGTGAGAAGAGCGGGGTTCGGGTGCACGCTTCCGAGGAATACAGGGTCGGATCCGGCGAATCCGGTCTCCTCCCGGAGCTCGCGGACGGCGGCGATCGACGGCTCCTCCCCCGGGTCGACGACGCCGCCGGGGATCTCGAGGGTGACGGAATCGCTTCCGTGACGGTACTGCCGGATGAGCACAACCTCGTCGGACGGGGTGAGGGCGATCACGTTTACCCAGTCCGTCGTCTCGACGATCGTGAACGGGTGGGTCTCTCCGGTGCGCGGCGAGCGCGAGAGGTGACGGCGCACGCGGAAGATCTCGAAGTCGGAGACCCTTCCCTCTCCCATGCGTTCCCACCCCGCTCGGCTCACGACGTGACCTCCTGGCGTTTCCCTCCGATGCCCCTTCGACGGAAGCGGAGTGCTCGATTCGACTCCGGGTCGATCTCGGGCGGTCTCCTTCGATGGAGGCGGAGACGCCCGGGGGCATGGTGGCCTGCATGCCTGACCGGGCTCTACCGCGGTGGCGTCGCGCGGGGAGCCCGGTGGGCAATGCAGGCTAGCGGGAGGTCGCCCCGGAGGCAAGCGCGCGGTCCGCCGGGGGCTCCCGGGCGGCGCGGGAACCGACCTTCCTTGCCGGTCCGACCGGCCGAAAGCTAGACTGTCCCGCAACCTCTGAAAGGACCGCCCATGACCGAAAGGGCCGACGTCAGAGCCCCGGCGGGTTTGCGAACCGACACCGGAAGCTCCGCGTCCGACTCGGGCTTCGAGCGCCTCGCACCCGACGTCCGCTCCGACGCCTACCGCCGTCTCGCCGGGGTCGCCCTGATCTACGCGGCCACTTATCTCCTCCTCTATCTGGTGGACTGGGCCTTTCTCTTCCGGGAGCGATGGAGCCTCTGCGCGCCCGACACGGTGGACACGGTGCGGACCGCGGCGGCCATCGCGGTGGCGATCGGGGTCTTCTTCCTCGCGCGCGGAGAGCGAATCCCGCCCCGGTCGTTCCTGAACGCCGCGCTCGTGTTCGAGATCTCCGGCGCGTACGGAATCGTCGGGGGGTTTTGGGGATGGGGAGAGAACCTGGCGGAGTACCTCCGGATCCTGGTCGACTCGGGAGCCGATCTCGAGCACATCGAAACCCAGGGGGTGCAGATCTTCGGCATGGGGTCCGGAGGGTCGCTCACTTGGGTCTCCGTCTGGGTGTTGATCTTTCCGCTGGTCGTTCCCATGCCGCAAAGGCGGGCGATCCTCGCGGCCTTCCTCACGACGTCGGTCCTGCCCGTCGTGATCCTCCTTTCCCATGCGATCCAAGGCGTGCCCCCGATCGTCCGTCCCCATGTCCCGTATCTCTACTTCTCCACCCTGATCCCCGCGTACGTGGTGGCGGCGATCGCCGCGGTCGGGTGCGCGGTGACCTACAACCTCTCCCGGGACCTCTCCCGGGAGAGGGAGCTCGGCGCCTACCGCCTCGTCGAGAAGATAGGACAGGGAGGCATGGGGGAGGTCTGGCGCGCTCGCCATCGGATGCTGGTCCGGCCCGCGGCCGTGAAGCTCATCCGACCCGAAGCGCTCGGCGGAGGAGATGGAGGAAGAGGCGAGCTCGAAAGGACGGCGATCCGGCGCTTCAAGCGGGAGGCCCAGGCCACGGCCGGGCTCTGCTCTCCCCACACCGTCGAGCTCTACGACTTCGGCGTCGCGGACGACGGGACGTTCTACTACGTGATGGAGCTTCTCGACGGGATCGATCTGAAGACGCTCGTCGAGCGATACGGCCCGCAGCCGGCGTCCCGCGTCGTCCACATCCTGGAGCAGGCCGCCCACTCGCTCGCCGACGCCCACGCCACGGGCCTCGTCCACCGCGACGTGAAGCCGGGCAACCTCTTCGTCTGTCGGCGCGGTCTCGACCACGACTTCGTCAAGGTGCTCGATTTCGGTCTCGTGAAGGAGACCGGCCACGCTCGCGAGGGCGGCGGGCAGCTCACGGCGGAAGGGGTCACGAGCGGAACGCCGGGCTTCATGGCCCCCGAGATGGCCGTCGGACAGATGGACGTCGACGGACGGGCGGATCTCTACGCGCTCGGCTGTCTGGCCTATTGGCTACTGACCGGGAAGCTCGTCTTCGAGGGCGAGAACGCGATGTCCGTTCTCCTGCAGCACGCGAAGGATCCCCCGGTGCCGCCCTCGAAGCGAACGGAGATCGAGATCCCCGCCTCTCTGGAGGGCCTGGTGATGGAGCTTCTCGCGAAGCGTCCGGAGGATCGCCCCGACACCGCCCACGAGCTCGCCCGCCGTCTTCACGGCCTCCGAGACGAGATCGGACCCTGGACGGCGGAACGGGCGAGACGCTGGTGGGATACCCATCATCCGGAACGGCCGACGATGCCGGACGATGCCGCGGCGATCGTTTCCGCCGCGACCGTCACTCGGGCCCGGATCTGACCCGGAGGGGGTGGCGATCGACATGGCCGAGGAACCGACGCTTTTTCCTCCCCGCAGTCGGAGGGAGGAGAGCCCGGCGCCCGGATCCGGATTCGCGGCGCTCGACACCCGTACGCACCGGGAGACGTACCGGCGGCTCGCCGTCGCCGCCTTCGTCTATTCCACCGTCTACGTGATCGCCTACGCATCCGGCACGACCGTGGCGAGCCGGAGCGGGTACTCGCCCCTTCAGGATCCGGGCTCGCTGCTGACGACGGTCGTCGCGATCCTCGGCGGAATCGTCGTCGGGATGCTGTCCCTCCGGGGTCGGCTGCCCGCCCGCTCGTTCGAGACGATGGCGTGTCTGTTCCAGGTCGTGGCTTCGCTCGGCATCGCGGCCGGGAATTGGGGGTGGCAGGCCGGTTTCGACGGCATGCATCCGCGACAGATCGCCGGGACGCAGTTGGGAGGAGTCCATTGGGTCGGCGTCTGGATCACCGCCTTCCCCGCGATCGTTCCGCTCCCCCCCCGGAGAATCCTGGTAACGTCGCTCGCGAGCGCGCTGACCGTGCCGGGAGTGGCCCTGGTCTCGGTGGCGCTTCTGGGCCTCCCCCGATTCGCCGGGACCGAGCCGGTCGCGGGAACGGTCACGATTCTGCTGGTCATGAGCATCCCCATCTTGATCTGCGTCGGCATCGCGACCGCCCTGGCCCACTCCATCTTCGCGATGACCCGCCGGGTCTCGAAGGCGCGGCGTCTGGGGAGTTACCGGCTCGTGGAGAAGCTCGGCTCGGGCGCCATGGGGGACGTGTGGAGGGCGGAGCACCAACTCCTCGCCCGCCCGGCGGCGATCAAGGTCATCCGCCCCGAAGCTCTGGGAGAGCGCTCCGGGCAGGCCCGAGGCGCCCTTCTCCGGCGCTTCGAGCTCGAAGCCCAGGCGACCGCGGCCCTCACCTCGCCCCACACGGTGGAGCTGTTCGACTTCGGCATCACCGACGAGGGCGCCTTCTACTCGGTCATGGAGCTCCTGGAGGGGTGCGATCTCCGCACCCTGGTGGAGAGGACCGGACCGGTTCCGCCGGGCCGGGCGGTCCGGTTCCTCCGCCAGGCGTGCACCTCCCTCGCCGACGCGCACCGCCACGGGATGATTCACCGCGACGTCAAGCCGGGGAATCTGTTCGCCTGCCGTCAGGGGCTGGAGTACGACTTCGTCAAGGTGCTCGACTTCGGGCTGGTCAAGGCGGCGGGCGACGGAGAGGACGCGCGAACGCAGCTCAGCGTGGAGGGGTCCACCCAGGGAACGCCGGCGTTCATGGCCCCCGAGATGGCGACCGGGGAAACGACGATCGACGGTCGCGCCGATCTCTACGCGCTCGGCTGCGTCGGGTACTGGCTCCTGACCGGACGCCTCGTATTCGAGGCCGAGACCGTGATGGCCATGATCCTGCAGCACGTGCGTGAGGAACCCGAGCCGGTCTCGACGCGTACGGAGCTCGACGTGCCCCCGGCCCTCGACCGGGTTCTCCTCGACTGCCTCGCGAAGGATCCCCGCGACCGACCCGTCGACGCTCTCGAACTCTCCGGGCGGCTCGCCCGCGTCGAGGCCGAGGTCGAGCCCTGGAGCTCGGAGAGAGCCGAACGCTGGTGGACGACGCACCGCGCGACCTTGCTCCCCTCCCGTCCCGAGTCCGCGACCGCGGAGGCGGGCGCGACGGTCCCGGCCACGGAGACCTCGTGAATCGCCCTCCGGAGCGCGCCGCGGCACCCATTCTCGCCGCCACCGCCTGCGCGTTCGCCATGATCTCCCACCAGGTCGCGGGGAAGGCGGCCCGCGACGCGCTCTTCCTCTCGAGCTACGACGTCTCCCAGCTTCCCCGCATGGTCGTGACGTCGGCCCTCCTCACGATCGGCGCGGTCCACCTCGCGGCGCGAGCGCTCTCCCGATTCGGACCCCGGCGGCTCGTCTCCCTCGCGTTCCTGGGGAGCGCCGCACTCCAGTTCGTCTGGGCGTGGGCCGTCGATGCGTTCCCGCGAGCGGCGGCGGTGGGGTTCTACATCCACATGGCCGTGTTCGGAGCGGTCCTGATCTCGTGGTACTGGTCGATGATCACCGAGCAGCTCGATCCGAGCACGGCTCGAAAGCGGATCGCGCGAATCGCGGGCGGCGGCACTCTCGGCGGTCTGGCCGGAGGGCTCGTGGCGGAGCGGGTCGCGGCCCTGTTCTCCCTCAGCGCACTGCTTCCGATCCTCGGCGGCCTCCACGTCGTCTGTGCCGTGCTGGCCGCTCGCGTCGGGGCGGGTATCCGAGCGCCCTCCCCCACCGCGGAGCGAGGTGGCCTGGAGACGGGGAGCCGATCGGGGGGCAGCGTGCTGCGGAAGACGCCCTACCTGCGCCACCTCGCCCTCCTCGTCCTCATGGGAACGGTCAGCGCCGCGTTCCTGGACTTCGTGTTCAAGGCGGAGGCGGCGGAGTCGTTCACCGACCGGGACACGCTGTTGCGTTTCTTCGGCGTTTTCTATACGACCATCGCGCTCGCCACCTTCCTCGTCCAGTCGACGGTCACGCGAAAGCTCCTGGAGGCGCTCCGACCGGCCCACGCCGCGACGATTCTCCCCCTGACGGTGGGGGTCGGTGGAGTCCTCGGGCTCGTCTTTCCGGGATTGCCCGTCTTCTCCGCGGTGCGGGGAGCGGAGTCGTCGACGCGCAGCTCGATCTTCCGCTCGAGTTACGAGCTCTTCTACGCTCCCGTCCCGCGCGACGAGAAGCGTCCGGTCAAGACCCTCGTCGACGTGGGCTTCGACCGGCTGGGGGACGCCCTGGGAGGCGGTCTCGTCTACCTCGCGCTGCTCGCGGGGGGAGCCGCCACGCAGCTTCTCGTCGCCGGGGCCGCGGTCCTCGGGTTCGGGGGGTTCCTCCTTCGCGGGCGGTTGCACGAGGGATACGCCGCGGCGCTGGCCCGGAGCATGAAGCGGCAGTCGGAGCCGACGCAGCGGCAGTCCCGTGCAGATGTCGAGGCGACCCAGACCCTCTTCCTGCACACCCTCTCCCAGATCGAGCTCTCCGGTGCCCTTCCCGAGCTGGATGCCGACGTGAGCACGACGATCGCGGAATCGACTTCACGAGTTCGCCGGGAGCCGTCCGGCGCGGCCCCGACCGTCCCCACCGAACCGGCCGGCCCCCTCAAAGACCCCGTTCTGGCCCGAGCGGTGGAGCTCCGCTCGGGAGATCTCGGCCGCGTGCGTCGGGCCCTGAGAACCTCGTCCTCGTTGCCCTCCGAGCTCGTCCCGACCGTCATCCCGCTTCTGGCCTGGGACGGCGTGGCCACCTCCGCGATCCGAACGCTCCGGAAGATCTGCGATCGACACGTCGGTCAGCTTCTGGACTCCCTGCTCGACCCCGACGAGGAGTTCGCCATTCGCCGCCGGATTCCGCGCGTGATGTCGGCGTGTCGCTCCGGCCGGGCCGTGTCGGGATTGCTCGACGCCCTCGCGGACCGTCGCTTCGAGGTGCGGTACCAGTCGGGCATCGCCCTCTCCCGGATCCACGAGAGAAACCCCGACCTCCCGATCGACCGGGACTGCGTCTTCCGGACGATCGAGCGCGAGACCCGGGTGGATCGAAAGGTCTGGGTGGCGCAGCGACTTCTCGACGAGGAGACGGAAGAGGAGGGATCCCCGTTCCACGAGGACCTGCTTCGCGACCGCGCCACGCGGAGCTTGGAGCACGTGTTCACCCTGCTGTCGCTGGTCTTCCCGCGGGAGCCCCTCGAGCTCGCGTACCGCGGGCTTCACGTGTCGGATCCCTATCTGCGGGGTACCGCCCTCGAGTACATGGAGAGCATCCTCCCGCCCGCGCTCCGTCGCGAGCTCCGGCCCTTCCTGGCGGACGAGCCGCTTCCGTCCCCGGCGGATCGATCGGCCGCTTCGGTTCTGGACTCCCTGCTCCAGTCGCAGGACTCCATCCGGATCGATCTCGAGAGTCGATCGGGCAAACCGGGGAAGGACCGGAAGGACGAGGGCGGATCGTCGGGATGAGGAGGAGCTTCCCGGGCGGCGGGCGGCCGGCCGGCGCCGTGATCAGTGGAGCTTGACCGCCTTGGTCGTGAGCGTGCGGCCCGCGGCATGGAGCCGGAGGAAGTAGACTCCGTCGGCGACGGGCCTCCCGTAGTGATCGGTCCCGTCCCAGGAGATCCGGTGACGTCCCGGCTCCTCCCGGTCGTCGACGAGAATCCGCACGCGCCGCCCCCGCACGTCGACGACCTCCAGCGTAACCGGAGATGCCCGAGGGAGAGCGTACTCGGCCACGAGCCCCCGGCCGAAGGGGTTCGGTCGGGCGCGTCCGAGGGCGAGCTCTTCGACTCCGCGCCGGGTGGCCGGGGCATCCACGGGTCCCCAGAGGATCCGAGCGACCGACCCGGTGCCGTTGAAGCCGATCAGGGTGAGGATCCCCGCGGCGTACTCCCAGGATACGGTTCCCCCGCCGATCACGGCGTCCGGCGGCCCGAGCACCGCGCAGTCGATCTCCAGGGTCCCGAGGCCGACGGTCTCCTCGTCGCCGACGATCACGAGCTCGGCGGGCGAGAGACTCAGCGTGGCGTCGAGGAGCGTGAACTCCTCCGCGCGCAGGATGCGCAGATCTCCGAGACGAGCCGCGACGCGCGGGGCCGGAATCCCGACCGCGGGCACCGAGCGCACGAAGTGAACCGGATTCGAGTAGGCGAGCGGCTGCCCGCTCCCGTCCCGGACCTCGAGACGAACGAAGGACGGCAGGCTCGTGTCGACGTTGACCGTGTCGGTGTAGACGTCGCCCACGACGGTGCCGGACCGGATCTCGTCCCGAAGCCAGTTCACGTCGAGATACGATACCGGCGGATCCTCCCGGATCTCTCCCTGCAGCAGCCGCACCTGGGCGGACGGGGGGATGCTCTCGATCCGGGTCTGGACGTCGTGGGTCGCCCGGTCGGTCAGGATCACCCTTCCCATCGGAAAGCCCTCCGCGGTCACGAGGTCGATCGTGGAGTCCCACCCGAAGGCGTACGGATCACCGAAGAAGGCCCGGCCGGCCAGAATCGCCTTCACGAGATCGGTCTCGGTGAGAGCCGGCGCCCAGAGCCAGGTCACGAAGTTGTTCTCGCGGTGCACGTTCCCTTCGATCCACGGTCCCCAGCCGTGGAAGAAGTCGGATCCGTGGCTGTCGGTGACGCCGTTCGCGGTCAAGAAGACCGCGTTCCCGGTCAGGGTGTCCCACACCTCCACGAACCCGTCGAGCTCGATCCCCTGCCGCCAGCGATACCCGACCTCGAGCGCGTCGGTGCGGTACGCCCTCGTCGCCAGAAGCTCCTCCTTCATCGCGTCGATGCGCGCCTCCTTCTGCTCCTGAGTCTCGGCCGGATCGCCGTAGATCCCGATCCCGAACATGTGGTCGAGGGAGACGGCCCCCCCCTGCTCGTGGATCTGTTCCACGGCGTAGTAGATCGTGTCGGACCACACGTGTCCCGAGTAGTCGACGAGCTGCACCGAGGGGGCGAAGCCGTTCATGTGGTGCTGCGCGCGGCGCCACGAGATCTCCGTTCCCACCAGGTGGCTCACGCCGGGATAGGTCGTCGCGTAATAGGACCCGGTGGTCCGGGTCCAATTCATCATGTCCTCTCCGGTGAGCGTCTCGTCGGGATCGAGGCCGTAACCGTCGAAGAAGACGGTCGCGTCGGCGGAGTTGCGGACCTCGATTCCGATCTTGATCTCGTAGAGGTTGTTGTCCTCGCCCCGGACGGAATCGGCGCCGCCCGTGGTGAACTTCTGGATCGCATCTCCGGTCAGGTCGAGGTCGTAGACGTTCCACTGACCGAGGTCGTAGGGGAGCGCGACGGTCTCCGCATCCTCACCGTCCATCGATCCGACGACGTAGCGCAGGCGGTGGTTCTCGGAGGGATGCTCGCTCAGGGTGATGTCGACGAAGAACCGGGCGTCCGACGGATCGAGGGTCTCGGGAAAGACGGCGAAGGAGAGGTTCATCCGGGCGGCGAGACTCCACATGTTCTGGCGCCGCCCGCCCGTCTGCCGGTAGGTGAGGTTGCGGAAGAGAGCGCTTCCGGAGGAGTCCCAGGCCCGGAGGCGGAGGGACCGGCTTCCCTCCTGCGCGAGCGTGTCGACGATCGCGACCTCGGCCGGGGCCGGCGTCCCGTAGTAGATCCTCTCCAAGTAGCGGTACTCGTTCGGATAGGCGTCGTCGGGCTCCGTGACCGTGAACCCGCCAGGCTCGACCGTGGCCGATTCGAAGTCGAACCGTCGCGTGTGCTGGGTGTGGGATACCCGCCAGTCGTGATCGGTCCACCAGATCGCGTCGAGGCCGTACTGCGAGGCGAAATCGGTGTGCCACTCCATGCTTCCCGGTCCCTCGCTCAGACCCGCGTGCATGTGCATCGCCACCGACCACGCGGGCTCCGCCCGGGGAGGTCCGAGCGGGCGTCCGGGATCGCGGGCGAGCCCGGTCCGGGGCACGAGCGACGCCCCCAGAAGGAGGGTGACCAGGATCAGGCGCCGGGATCGGAGGCGGCGCGAGGAGGAGAGCGGGGTGAGGACCATGGAGCGGCTCCCGGTGGTCGCCGGTCGGGGGATTCACTCCATGGTACCGGGACGCGGGGAGGGATTACAAACGGGGACTTGTCGAGCCCGCACCTCTCACCAGGCCCGTCGCGAGGCGGTCGAGAGATGCGGGCCAGCCCGGGCTAGCCCGCTAGTACTCCTGCTCGACGATCCGCTTGATCATGTCCTCTTCCGAGAGCTTGCCCGATCCGTAGTCGCGCAGATCGTCGATCTTCGCCCTGAGCACCAGCTTCGAGATCTTGTGCTCGCTGAAGTAGCGGGAGTCCCTCAGGAACGCCACGATGGCGACCCACTTCCCGCTCTCGACCGCCGTGAGGGTGTCGCCGTAGTCGAGAAGCACGTCGACGAACTCGGCCTTTCCGCGCTTGTAGAGCCTTTCCTGAACGGCATCCTCCCGATCACGCCAGGAGCGCTTCTCGTCTTCCTCCTCGTCGTACTCTTCGTCGTACTCCTCGTCGTCCTCGTCGTCCACGTCGAGGTCGGGAATGACGATGATCGAATGTCCGTCCTCGTCCTTCTCGATCCGGAACCCGTCCTTGAAGCGCCGGAAGATCTTGGAGTAGTCCTCGCCCTTGTGGACCAGGGAGGCCTCGAACGTGAGCAGGACCCCGAACTCCTTGAGAAAGAGGCCCCGGGCGTTCTCGCGCCCGTGGACGAGGAAGTTCGGGCTGTCGATGAGCACCTGGTCGATGATGCGCTCCATGACGTCGATCTGGCGCTCCATCTTGCGGGACACCGGACGGTCCCCCGCCGCGGCCTGAGCCGCGAAGAGTCCCAGCAGCAGTGCCGCCATCACGATCGACGTCTCCCGTATCCACCCCTCCCGGCGCGGTGATTGGGTGCCGAACATCCCTTTACTCCTCTCTCTCATCGGTCGGTGTCAGGTCTTGGGGCCGCGAGCGAACCGGAACGCGTCCTTCGAGGAGGTCCTCCAGATCCAGGTCGGCGGCGGATCGCTCGCGGAGGAACTCCACCCCCAGCGCGTCGATCCGCCGGTTGAGCTCGCGATAGTCGGATTCCTGGTGGGACATCGTCTGCAGGAAGTAGTCCTGCATGAGATCGTCCATCGCCACGTCCCGACGCGTGCCGTATTCGTTCAGAAGCGAGGCGAGCGACATGAGGAGCTCGGCGTTGCGAGTGTTGTACTCGGTTCGCGTCAGGAAAGGGCTCTCGGCGTCGACGGGCACAACCGCACTCCCCTCTCGCCGTCCGGGGGCCGGCCGGGCTTCCCGATTCGACGCCAGGCCCTCGATCGGTCGGCCCGGAGGAATCCCGTCGAGCGACTCGACCTCGGGCGCGGGCGCGGCGGCTCACCGAAGCGAAACGCGATCCCCCCGTCGATCGACTCGATGCGGAAGCCCGCGATCGCGAGCACGAGCAGGACCACGGCCGCGGTCGCCAGGCCCCACGCGGGGGTGGCTCCGAGCCCGCGGAGCGCCCCGCGAACCCTCTCCAGCCATCCGGATCCGATCGCGGCCGGCCGCCCCGCGGCGCGTTCTCCCTCGCCGTCGATCAGAACGAAGCTCGGCACGCGCTCCTCGACCTCCCACCCGCCGAGAAGCCGCCGGGTCTCCTTCAACTCCTCGAACTCGACCCGGAGGCGGTCGTCCTTTTCGAGAAGACGACGGAACGCGCGCTCCTCGGATTCGGTCAGCTCGCCGTAAAGGGCGGCCATCATCCGGTCGATTCGCGGATCGATCTTCTCGTCACTCATGGCTCTCGCCTCCTCACCCGAGCTCGGACCGGTCGATGCCCCGTTCCCGGAGCATCTTCCGGAG
>JALGZR010000049.1 GCA_025774805.1 bacterium | reverse complement strand
CGGCCTGCCCGTCTCCGCGTGCTCGAGCTCGAGCAGCGCTGCGGTGATCTCGTCGCACACCGCCTCATATTCAGCACCTGGCGCAACCAACCCGCCCGGTTCACGACCGTATACGTTGACGCGTATGGATCCCGAGTAGTCGTTGGGTACACAGAAGGCCCGACTCCTCTTCCAGCCCCCCCCTGCGTGCAGAATGCGGCGCGCGTACTTGTCCCACAGGCGTGTGGGGATGATCCTCTTCATGATCTCGATGGCGCGGACCGACACCGACCCCTCCAGCACGGCTCTCCCGTGCGTTGCCCGAAGCCACGTGGAGAACGATGCCTCGAGGGGCCGGAGGCGCCGCGCGCCCCTCGGACCCATGCCGATGCGATCCAATACAGCCGGAAGCACGTGCCGCCCGCTGTAGTTCGGGCCCATGCCGGAAAGCGAGAACAGAAGCAGATCCGCTTCCGGCCGGGCCTGCCGCAATGCGCCGATGGCGTCATCGATGATTCGGCACAGGTCACGGAACGTCCTCGTCGACTTGGCAGCTCGTGCCTGATCATGCCGGGGATGGCTCGGGTCCAGGGCATCCCAGAGCAGGTGCAGCGCCCAGTGTGTCTCCGAGAAGACGGTCAAGAACAGATCGCGCGGACCCTGCTTCAAGATCCAGTGGGACATTTCGGCCTTCGCCCGGGCACCGTGCAACAACTCCTCGGCAAAGCGCGAAAAGTCCCGGTCGGTCTTCGGTCCGAATGCCATCCGGTACTGATCCACCAATGCATGAGTACCGAACCTCTCCGTGATCTCGGCCATGAGCCCGGCGGGTGAGGAGGAGCGCGGCCAAGCGGGAAACTCGCCACCCCACCCCGCAACGTGAATCCCGTTGAACGGCTCAACCGGACGCGTCTGGGGAACGTCTATTATGGCGCAGGACCTGCCGGCGCGACCGATTTCGGTCCAGAACGGTTCACACGGAACATCGTCGGCGTACTTCTTCACGATTTCGTAGGTGCCGGGCTCGAGCTGCATGTGGGTGAAGAACTGGCCGTGTTTCGCCGGGTTCACACCGGTGAAGAAAGTCGGCCATATCGAGCCGCTCGACAGATCGGTGTCAGATTCGAGCCGCGCCCACACCCCGTCCTGGCGCAGGCCCTCGAGATGGGGCATCCAACCCCGCTCTACCCAGGCGGTGAGCATGTCGGGACTCATGACCTCAATGCACACCGCAGTGACGGCTCCGGAGTCTCTAGCCTGCATTTCTCACCAGGCTTGTCGCGGGGCTGTGGATAGTCTTGTCTGGCGAGGAGATGGAGTGCTTTCGCCCGAGGCGGGGCTGTAGCCCCGTCGCAGGGCGGGAGCGCCGCAACGACGACGCCAGACGCGGCTTGCCGCTGCCGCAGCAGAGGCTGGTGAGATATGCGGGCTGGACATCACGATCTGCCCCTGTCGCGTAGAGTCAGTCCCTCTCGCGCAATGCTCTGATCCAGATCCCCACGATCCTGTGGTTGCCTTTGGCGATCTCTCTGGTCAGTCTCCCCAAGGCACGGAGAGGCAGCACACAGAGAACGCACAGACGCTGCAACAACGTCGTGTTTCGTTGGACCAGGTGGAACCAGTTTCTGACCTTATGGCGCTCATAGTGGTCGACGATTCCCCTCCCCACACGACCCCCTCCGTGATATACGACGGCCTTGGGCGCGTATACGATGCGGAATCCGGCTCGGGCCGCGCGGAGCGAGAGGTCCACGTCTTCCCATCCGTAGGGATTGAAGCCCTCGTCAAACACTCCCACGCGATGGAACACCGCTCGACGCACCATGAACGCAAATCCCGGGCAGGCCTGAACATCGCGCGCTTCATCGTATTGGCCCCTGTCGATCTCGCCGCTGGCCAAGTCGCGTACGACCCCCGTATAGGGGTTGAACCGCATTCCGCCCGCCGAAAACAGTACCGGGTCCCCCTCCCGTCGAAATGCCTTGGGGGCCACGAGCCCGATTCGTTCGTCGGCGGCCGCAGCCGCCACGAGCTCTTTCACCGTGTCGGGTTCCATTCGCGTGTCGTTGTCAAGGAAGATCACATACTCGACCGTCATGTGCTGCTCGACCCAGCGAACGCCGAGGTTGCGCCCACCGGACACGCCCGCGTTGTGGTCGCTCCTTACAAGATCCACGAAGGGGTGGCGGCTACGGACCATGTCCGCGGTGCCATCCGTGGAACCGTTGTCCACCACCACGGTCCTCAGCGGACGATAGGTGACGGCACGTATCCGCCTCAGACACTCATCCAGCTGGTCCTTGCCATTGTAGCTGAGCACCACCAGAGCCGCCGCCGATCGGGGACCGCCATTTCCGTCCATTGTCGTCGCGGTGGGCATGTTCAAGAACTCCGACTCAGTGTCTGGTCGCCAACATGTCCGCCAGCCGCAGCGCCAGGGCGCAAATCGTGAGCGACGGATTGGCATTGCCGGCCGTCGGAAACACGGACGCATCGCAGATGTACAAGTTATGCACGTTCCACACCTTCAAGTTTCTATCCACCACTCCGCCTCTCTCGTTCTCCGACATGCGCGCGGTGCCCAGGTGGTGCGCCGCGGACGTGAGACTTTCACTGATTGATGCCTTGTTCCTCTGAAAAGAAACCTGACGGCCGGGGGAGGACAGCGCCTCCAGCGCGAGCCGATTGCACGTCACGATCGAATCCAGATCATTGTCGCTCACGATCCAGTCGATCTTCGCAATCGGGTACCCGAAGCAGTCCTTTTCACGTGACAATCGCACAGAGCTGGCCCGGTTGGGCATCTGTTCGGTGACGAAGAAGAGATCGGCATACTTATATCGCACGCTGCTGAGGAGACCGAAGGAAAGGATGCGATAGAGCGCATGGGGATTGGTCAGCAACGTCAGTGTGTCGCGGGCGCTCAATCTCTTGCTTTTGGCCGTGATCAACGCGCGTCGTAGCGCCTCGAACCGATCGTCGATGCCGCGTCTAAAGGAAGGCCAGAGATGGAAGCAGTGATTGGGCAGATGGTGGCGGCGTTGCTGGTCGTCCGTCAGCACGAGTCCCGCCTTGATGTTCTGTCCCGGACCGAGCTTGAAAGCCTGATACACGGGGGCGCGGCGGATCCGATCAAGCCGTATCTGACTGAAGCTCCCCATGGGGTGATCCATCAAATACCGGCCCACGGTGTCGTGATTATTGCCCACTCCTCTCGGGTTGTGACGGCGAGAGTTGAGGAGCAACCGCGGCGTCTCCAGCGCTCCCGCGGCAAGCACGAAGTGTTTGGCATGGATGTCAATGGACTCTCCACGCGGGCCTTTTACGACGAGTCTCTCGACTGCCCGGCCGTCGGGGTGGGTGATGATTTCGAGGGCCACGGCGTTCAGCAACAGCAAGTCCTCACGGCGGTCAAAGTGCTGCAACATGTCGAGGCGAAAGGTCTTGGGCGGTCGGGTGAACAGGAAGTACTTGTTCCTGAGCAGATCACGATCGAACGAGATGTCGTGAGTCAGCCTCTCGATGTCGATCGGCACGGAGGCGGGTGAGAAGTACGCCCAGTCGGGCAAACCCAAGAGCTTGACGGCCTCGGTGTAGTGGTACTTCAACTCGCGAGAGTCGATGGGCCACCCGCTCTCGGGAATCCAATCTCGGCTCACGTAGTCGATCGGGTCCAGGGGACCGCTGAGGCCCCGCCAGACGTTGCTCGTGCCGCCCAGCGAAACCTCTCGGGTAATGACCAGGCCAAACTCTCGTCCGACCATTTCGCTCTGCATCGTGGAGTTTGGACGCCCACCCCCGGCTTCGATCATGACCAGATCCTCCCTCTGGCGCGTATAGCGAGCGGTGAAACTCCCACCGCCGATACCGCTGCCGACCACGCACACGTTCTTGTGTACGGGCCCGGAGAATCGCGTCCTGCTACTGAGGTCAACGATCACGGCTCTTTGGCGCTCTGGAGGAAGACGATGAGGGGGCGTCCACGACGGTGTGCTCAGAGAAGCGTATGCGGCTGACTCGCGCATGGCAAGGTCAGGTGGGCCGGGGCGGATCGGTCTCAGGGGATCGGGTCAAATGATGGGAGTCTCCGGATCACACTACGGTCGGAATGCTCGGGAAGGGAATCGGGAAGGGAAAGTGTACACCGCCCGGGCCAGCCCCCCTCAATCCGACAAGACCGCCTGCAGTTGACTCCTCAGATCGGACATCTCGTAGGGTTTCTGGAGGAATCCGGCGAGCCCTTCGCCCAACAGGCCCTGCGCAGCGTCTTGTTCTGCGTAGCCGCTCGACAGGATGATACGGGCCTCGGGTTGGAGGAGCCTCATGGACCGGAAGGTCTCGACTCCGCCCATGTGAGGCATGGTCAGGTCCAGAATGACCAGGGAGAAGCGGCCCGGGTCCATCTCGAATCGCTGCAGCGCCTCGCGCCCGTCCGAGGCCGTCTCTACCTCAAAACCGAAATGCTCGAGCATACTCTTGCCCACTTCCAGAATCACGTCCTCATCATCCACCAGCAGGACCCTGCCGGCCCCTTTCCAGCCCACATCGTCAAGCTCATCGGGCGGCTCCTCCGGGACGGCACCCTCGCTGACCGGAAACAGAATCTCGAAGCTCGACCCGACTCCCGGAGCACTCTTCACTTCGATGGCGCCCCGATGAGTGCGAACGATGCCCAAGACCGCAGCCATCCCGAGGCCGCGGCCGGCGAACTTCGTGCTGAAGAAAGGGTCGAACATCTTCTTCGACACCTCCTCGTCCATGCCGCACCCGGTGTCCACGACCCTGAGTGCGACGTAGCGACCAGCCGGGAGATTCTCACCCAGATAAGCGCCGGCAAGGTCCGCCGTCGAGCATTCGCGCACCGCCGTGGCGACCGAGATCGTGCCGGCCGCCCCTTCGATGGCTTCCGAGGCGTTGGTGATCAGATTCATGACGACTTGGCGAATCTGGGCCGGATCGGCCAGGACACTCGGGAGGTCGGGGGCGAAGTCGCTTTGCAGTATGGCCCGCCTGTCAATGGTAACCGCCAGGATGTGGCTCATTTCCTCGACAACCGCCGAGAGATCGACCGGTTCGAGGGCGATCTTGCCCCGGCCCGAGTACGCCAGCAGCTGGTTGCACAGCTCGGCAGCACGGGAGGAGGCGGTCTTGATCTCCTCCAGGCGTCGCCGCACCGGAGACGTGGCCGACAGTCCCCCGATTGCCAGGTCGACGTTGCCGAGGATGGCCACCAGCAGGTTGTTGAAGTCGTGGGCGATGCCGCCCGCCATCACCCCGAGGCTTTCCAGCTTCTGCACATGCTGCATCTGTTTCTGGAGTCTCAGCCGATCCTCCTCGGCCTCCTTTCGGGCCGTGATATTCCTCACGAGCGCGAGCACGCGCGGTTCGCCTTCCGCGGCGCGATCCTGCGCCACCGCCGAGAGCTCGAACCAGAGTCGTCTCCCCTGGACATCGAGGGGGTAGATCCGGCCTTCGGAACGCCCGGATTCGGCCGCCTCCCGGATGGCCGCCATGATGACCTCGGCCGCGCCAGGGGGAAGAACCTCTGTCACGAGCTTGCCCAGAAACTGATCAGGGGCGGTGTGAAGCTCCTCGGGGTGCGGCGCGTGGTACGAGAGTAAACGCCCTTGCCGATCCGTCTGGAACAGGAGATCCGGCAGGGCATCGAGCGTGGTTTCGAGTTCTTCGCGAACGCGGCGCAGGGACTCCTCGACGCTGTGCCGCTCCGTGACGTCCAAGCCCACGATCGTCGCCGCCACGATCTCACCCTCGTGCGTGAGGGGACCGACATGGTTCTCGTAGTACGCCGTCGATCCGCTTGGATCTGGGGCCAACGACTCGAAGGACACCGCCTCGCCGGTGGTGAATACGTGCTCGAGCTTCGTGCGGACGATTTCGTGAAACCGAGGATCGACGAAGTCGAACACGTGCCGTCCCAGGGCCTCCTGGGATGTGTCCCCGGGAACGTCATTGATGAACGTGATGTTGAGATCGCGATCGACGACGGTGATATGGGCGGGCACATTGGCCAGCAGCATGCGCCAGCGGGCCCCCGCCTGGGCCAGATCTTCACGATCCGGCGATCCCTCATCGCCTGAGAGGAAGGACGGAATGCCGGGACGGGGCTTGGGTCGGCGTTCGGGTTCTTCCGAGTCCATGAGAAGCACCCCGCAAAGTCGCTCGACAGCCGCTCTCCTGCTCCTGCCCGCTCCTGTCCATCGATCAGGCCAGTCTGTGCCCGCCCGAGCCTGTAAACCGCACGCCCTGCAACCGGCCGGCGGGAGGAACTGGCGGGCGGTTGTCATCCAGAGAGTATAGCATCGGTCAGGCGGATCACTGGCGCGGTCCTTGTTCGTCTCTCACGAGCAGGCGACTCCCACTGGACGTTGATCCCCCCGCCTCCTCGCGCATTGTTGGATCCACCGGACCCGTTCTCGATGATGAAGCACCCGACAAGGTGGGGGCTGCAGTAGTCGCCCGAGATAGCGAAGCCGCCTGCTTCGTGGTCGGCGAGATTGTCTCGAATGCAGCGAATCGAATTCTACGACCCGTGCACGTTCGCTTTCGAGACGTGGTCGTCCGGAAGTGAGTCCGCCCGTTCTTGAGGCGCGGCCGACCCCTCCGCGTTGGCTTTCGAGCGTCGATCGCGCTCATGAAGGCGGCGAACAGCCCCCCCTCACGGCACCGTCGGCTCCCCGAGCGCCTTCGCGAAGGCCTTGAACGGGGCTTCGGATCCGGGGTACCGCCCCGCGAAGCCGGAGCCGTTCTCGAGCTTGAGGACGCCGCGCGGGCAGACGGCCGAGCACACGCCGCAGCCGACGCAGGACGCCCGCACGATGTTCTCCCCCTTCTCGGCGTAGGCCCGCACGTCGATTCCCATTTCGCAGTAGGTCGAGCAGTTGCCGCACGACATGCATTGCCCGCCGTTCGTCGTGATGCGGAAGCGCGAGAGAAACCGCTGGAAGATGCCGAGGATCGCCGCCATCGGACACCCGAAGCGGCACCAGACGCGGCTGCCGAGGAGCGGGTAGAACCCGACCCCGATCACGGCCGCGAAGAGGGCGCCGATCCAGAAGCCGTAGCCGCGCGCCAGCGTGCCGGAGAGGGGCCCGAACAGCGCCCTCCCTGACGCGTGGTCGATCCAGAGGAGCGCGGTGGTCACGGTGACGAAGACGAGGACCGCGTGGATCATCCAGCGCTCGATCTTCCAGGCCCTCGTCGACTTCGAGGAGAGCTGACGCCACGGATCACCGAGCGTCTCGGCGAGCCCGCCGCAACCGCACACCCACGAGCAGTACCAGCGCTTCCCGAAGAAGTACGTGAGGATCGGCGTGGCGATGAACGTCATGACGGCGCCCCAGAAGACGAGGAACAGGCCGAGGGCTCCCGAGTCGAGAATCCAGCCGACGCCGTGGCCGGCGGGCCAGAGGTACGTCCACTTGAGCGGCCAGAAGTAGGTGAAGTAGAACTCGGGCGCGCTCAGCGCCTTCATCACGTTGGGCAGGAGGAACGCCAGCCCGAGCTGGAAGAACATCACCGACGCCGTGCGGACGAGCTGGTAGCGGTTGTGCCGGTACTTCATGAACATCCGCACGCCGAAGACGAGGATCGCCAGGGTGTAGAGGAAGCCGTAGAGGAACCAATGATCCGCCGGCTTTCCGGAGAGGACCAGCGCCAGCGGGTCGACGAGACGCACGGCGCGCTCGAGAAGATGCGGGGTCCAGTAGAGGACGGAGTAGAACCCGGTGATGAGAACGGCGAGACCCCAGCCGAGCAGGCCGCGCCGCTTGACCCCGGAGAAGACGGTGCCGTCGTGCTTGATGCCCGGGGTCGTGTCCCGGTAGGCGAACCGGAACAGACCCGCCGTACCGATCACGACCGGAGCGAAGGCGAGAAGAAGGCCGCCCCAGGTTCCCGTGCCGGGCGCCCCGAGGAGCAAGACGGCCATCGCGAGAAGCCCGAGCGCGATCAGGGCCACGGAGGCCTTCTCTCCGGCGGAACGGCCCGGCCCCGCGACCCTCGGTGGCTCCGGGATCCCGAGCCTCTCCTCGTCGTGGTCGTACCTGAGGAAGCGTGTCTCGATCATGCCGTCGCCCTCGCGATCGGCGCCCGGAACGCGATCATGTCGCCGCCCTCGCGATCTGTGCCCGGAGCGCCGGAACGATCTTGCTCTCGTGGCGCCGGTAGAGCTCGGGATCGAAGTTCGCCTCCGCGAGCCGGTCGAGGACGTACTCGATCGGCCGCTCCTCCCGGATCCACCGCTCGCAGACCTCGTGGCGGTAGCGGATCCCCATCAGGTTGAATCCGGTCACCTTCCGCCCGTCGTGCACGATGCGGATTCCGTGGCCGTGATCGGGGTGCTCCCACCAGAGGTGCCGCTCGCCCTCCCGCGGCTCGTTGCTCACGAAGCCGTAGGTCTGGTACTCGAGGTCGAGGAACTTCGCGGAGTTGTACCAGATCCCCGGTTCGTACTCGCGCTCGTCTCCGGCGAGGACGTCCCCGACGACGCGCCCCTGCGCCTTGCCCGTGTACCAGACCTGCTGGATGAGATTGCGCTCTCCGTCGGGCGTGACGATCTCCGCGCAGTCGCCGGCGGCGAAGATGTCAGGCACGTTCGTGCGCAGCGAGAGATCGACCAGAACCCCGCGACCCGTCGCGATCGGAGAGTCCTTCACCAGATCGATGTTGGGGGAGACGCCCGGGGTGAGCCCCACGAGCTGACAGTCGATCCGGTCCCCGGTATCCGTGACGACGCCCGTCACGCGACCGGTTCCGTCGTCGACGATCTCCTTCAGGTTCGTCGAGAGCCTCAGGTCCATTCCCGCCGCGCGGATGATCCGGCAGATCATCTTCGATTCCTCGGACGGGAGGATGTTGTTCCAGTAGTACTTCTCCCGAACGAGGAAGGTGACGTGGAGATTGCGGGAGTGGAGCATCTCGGCGAGCTCGATCCCGATCAGACCGCCCCCGACGATCACCGCGTGCTCGGCTCTGACCGTATTCTCGTGCAGGAGCCGGAGATCCATCAGGTCGTAGAACCCCTGCACGCCGGGCAGGTCCTGGCCGGGCCAGCCGAACTTGTTCGATTTCGATCCGGTGGCGATCAGCAGCTTGTCGTAGGCGAGACTCCCGCCGCCATGCAGCGTGATCCGCCTGCCGGAGACGTCGACGCCGGTCACCCAGCCGCGCACCAGGTCGAGGCGCTGCCGTTTCCAGAAGTCGTCCTCGTACGGCTTCGTGTCGGCCCACGTCATGTGTCCCATGTAGAGGTACATGAGCGCGGGCCGGGAGTAGTGGTACGTGGATTCCCCGGAAACGATCGTGATGTTGCAGTCGGGACGCCTTTCCCGCAGGCGGAGGGCGGCCGTGACTCCGGTGATTCCGTTGCCGATGATCACGACGTTCACGGATGAGTCTCCTCGAGGGGGGCGCCCCCCCGATACTACTATCTCGCCGTCCGTTCGTGACCGTCAGCCCGCTCCGGGTCCCGAGCGCTCCCCGGCCAGCGTTCCCCCCCGGCTTCGCGCCCACGCGAGGATCAGATCGACGCTTCCGCCGTAGGAGAGGACTCCACCCTCGACGCGGTTCGTCTTGAGATAGGCGTCGTTGACGCGGCGCGTGAGGCGTTGGGCGGCGCCTCGGTGCCGACTCCAGTACGCGTTCAGGTCGTCCACGTCTCGCTGGACTCCGGGAAGACGGCGGTCGATCAGCGCCCGTGCGGTCTCCTCTTCCCCCGCGCGGAGGAGCGTTCCGAGAAGCTGGCGTTGCGCGAAGAGGAGCGACGAGTAGCGCGCCACGGGATGGGGCGCGCGCAGCCCGGCCAGGAAGCCGAAGAAGTTCGCCTCGTCCTCCGGCTGGACGCCGCGCTGGTGGGCCTTCTCGTGCGCGATCGTGTGTGCGCGGTAGGCGGCCGGTACACTCGCGCTCACGTTCGCCTCGCCGGTGAACGGGGAGTAGAAGCCGGACAGCCCCATGCGGTGGAGAAGCGGGCTCGCCACCGGCCGCTTCGTGAGGACCCAGTGCCAGGTCCGCGGCGCGCCGAGTTCGAGCTCGGACGCAAGCCGTCGCCACCCGTACTCGATCGCGTCCTCGAGCCCCCGCTCGTCTTCGACCACGGTCGGCGCTCCCGCGTCGTCCGACCCGTGAAGCTCCCGGTAGGTGACGTTGACCGCGTCCACCAGCTCCCCGGCAAGCGCCGCCACGACTTCGGTCGAGGTTGTTTCGCCGACGGGCAGAGCCAGCCGCTCCTCCGCCGGGGGCCGGGCGTACCCGAGACCCCAAAGAAAGTAGAAGAGCGCCAGCCCGATTCCGAGGTCCCCGGCCGCCGCGAGCGCGCCCGCTCCCACCGCGTTCCTCCAGCGACGCCGACCGCGAGCGGCGTTCACGATGCCCCGCGCCGCCAGCGCCAGCCGCCCCGAGATCCAGACCGCGAGGAGCATCTCCACGAGAGAAAAGGGGAGAACCCCGGTGACGCGCGCGAGGGTCCACGCAAGAAGCGGTCCGATGCGGGATCCGTAAAGGGTCTCCGTCACGCCCGGCACGAGCGACAAGAGGGCGAAGAGCGCGAACGCTCCGATCCCGGTCGCGAGGAGCCCGAGCCTTCGGCGGGCGCGGTACGGGCGGTCGGCCGGACGGGGGTGCGGCGGGCGGGAGGGGGGCGACTCGCCGACCCCGGAAAGGCGGTCACCGCGGCTCAGTCGAAGACCTCGCCGTCGGGGACGACCCGAGGGCCGGGGCCGGAGTGCTCGATCGCCACGTCTCCCCGGACGATCACCTCCCCCCCGAAGACGATGTCGCCGCGGACCCGCAAACGCCGGCAGCTCGCGAGGGACGGTGGTCCCTTCGGGAAGCGCTCCCGGAGCTGGTCGATCCGCCGGTAGTAGCGCGGGTCGAGGTCGATCACGAGATCCCCCACCGCCCGCGAGGGGGCCGGGACGACGCGGAAGTCCTCGGTCACGACGTAGACGTCCGACCAGAGGGCGAGGAGATCGTTCGTGGTCTTCACCGGAACGAACCGCTCGCGCGGCACCCGAATCGCGCGGGCCCCCGCGAACACCGAGATCGCCGCCCCCATCGCGGTCTCGAGCTGGAAGACGGCCGGGGTGGACTCGTCCGCGGGGTCGACGGGTTTCTGATTGCGGATCATCGGAAGCGCCAGGACGTGCCCCCGTTCCTCCAACACGCCCGCAAGCGTGCGCAGGTTCACCCACAGCGTGTTCGTGTTGAAGTAGCGATGGCGGGTGACGTCCTGAAACCGATCGATCTCGTCGGGTGGACATTGGGCCACTTCCCGCAGCACGAGCCCCCCACTTCGGAGCCGTGCGAGATGACCGCCCTTTCGATCCGCCTCGGTCCGGTCGGTCGCCTCCATCAGAAACGGGATGTTCTCCTCCGCCTGCCACCCGAGGATCCGGAGATCGAGCACCGCGCCCAGGTTGTCGGAGTTGGAGACGAAGGCGTACTCGAGATCGCGGGACAGGAGCTCCTCCAACATTCCGGAAGTGAGAAGCGCCGTGTAGATGTCCCCGTGGCCGGGGGGACACCACTCGTGATCGGGATTCGCCGGCCACTCGATCGGAGTGAGGTCGTCGGCTCGCACCTTCGGAACCTTGTGCTGTAGGAAGTCGAGGGGCAGCCCGACGTCGAGATCGGGATAAGGGGCGAGCGCCGCGTACGAATCGTCCCGGGTTCGAAAGCTGTTCATGAGCAGGAGCGGCAGTTCGCAATCGTACCGGCGGCGCAGGTGGAGCACCTGGCGAACGGTGAGGTCGAGAAACGTCATCCCCCCTCTCACGCCGAGGAGGGACTTCGCGTTCGTCATCCCCATCGACGTGCCGAGCCCGCCGTTGAGCTTGATGACGACCGCCTTCCCGAGGACGGAGGCGCCCCGTGCCTCGTACCCCGCGAGCTCCTCCACGTCGGGAAGGGTCTCGAGCGGGTCGATGTCCTCCTCGGTGAGAGCTCCGGACTCCCCGCCGCGCAACCGCTCGTAGTAGTGACGGAACGTCTCGATGGCGATCGGGGGCAGGCCCGCGGACCGCATCTTCGCCTCGAAGGCGTCGAACGGGTTCGCGCCCGTCAACCCGGCCCTCCGAAAGTCCGCGGGGAGGGTGAGGGCGGCCCTTCGATCTCAGATAAAGAAGAGGATCCGGCCACAGCTCTCACAGGTCACGACGTCCCGGGTCCGACGGTCGTCGCCGCTCTTGCGCTGTGACGTGGGAACCGCCATCGAGCAGCCGAGGCATCGATGGTCGATCACCGGCACGACGGCTCGGTCGTAGCGCTTGCTCAGGCGCTCGTAAAGCCGGAGCGCCCGGCCGTCGATCTCGCTGGTCAGCTTCGCCCGGGCCTTCTCGAGATCCTCGAGACCCCCGAGCTGGAATCCGAGCTCCTCCTCCTTCCGACGCTCGCGGATCATCACGTCGATGTCCTGAAGCGCGGCGAGTCTCTGGACTCCGTCAGCCACGGAGCGACTCCTCCAGTACCGTGCGGACCTCTTCCCAATCCGGCGCGGCCAGGATCGCGTCGCGGTTCTTCTTCTGTTGCATCGCGCCGACCAGCGCCCCGAGGAGGGGCAGGTAGTCGTTCTTCCGCTCCTGGGGAGGTGCCACCACCGCGAAGAAGATCTTCACCGGCTTCTTGTCGGGCGCGCCCCAATCGATGCCCTTCTTCGACCGCGCGACGACCGCCTTGAGACGGGGCGCGGAGAGCGTTCGACTGTGGGGGATCGCGACTCCCTTCCCGATGGCGGTGGAGCCGAGCTTCTCGCGCGCCTCGAGCGCTTCGAGCAAGACGTCGGGATGTCGAATATCCGGATCGCTCGCAAGGCAGGTGGCGAGCGCCTTCAGGGCGCCCGCCTTCGTCCGGGGGCCCAGGTTCGATAGGTAGCGGGATTCGTCGAAGAAGGAGAGCAACCGATCGACCGATAGCACCATTCTCTCTCCCGGATCGAGCCGAAGACGGGCGACGACCCCCGGCCGCCTCGCGCGGCCACCTTCAACCCGACTCCAGCCTACGTAGTCCGAGGAAGCCGGACAATACCACGGATCCACGCGAACGGGGCCATCCGACCCTTGGCGGGATCGACCCCCCCGGCTAAGCTCGGCGGTCGCCCGGCCCGGCAGCCATCACCCCTCGGAGCCCGGAGTGACCATGGAGTTCTCGCGAGCCAGCGGAATCCTCCTCCATCCGACCAGCCTGCCCGGTGCGGGGGGAATCGGCGAGCTCGGCCCCGAGGCCGAGGCCTTCCTCGCCACACTCGCCCGGGCCCGGCAGTCGATCTGGCAGGTTCTCCCACTCGGTCCTACCGGGGAAAACAACTGCCCGTACCAGTGCGATTCCGCCTTCGCGGGCAATCCCCTTCTCGTCTCCCTCGAGCGGCTGGTGGCGGACGGACTCCTGGACGAGGGCGATCTCGCGGCGGCCCCGTCGTTTCCCCCCGAGCTGGTGGATTTCTCCGCCGTCGTCCCCTGGCGGACGGCCCTCCTCGCGAAGGCCCACGCCTCGTTCCGGTCCGGACGGGGGTCCGAGAGCCTCGCCCGGGGTCTGCAGGAGTTCCGGGAGCGGGAACGAGGTTGGGTCGACGACTACGCCCTCTACGCCGCGATCAAGGAGGGGGGGCACGGGGCCGCATGGGTCAATTGGCCTCCGGAGCTCGTCCGGCGGGAGGAGGGGGCGCTCGCCGAGGCGAGGAGGGTCTGGGAGCGGTCCGTCGACCGGAATCTCTTCGTCCAGTTCCTCTTCTCCGAGCACTGGGGGAGGATCCGGGAGAGGGCGAACGGGCTCGGAATCTCGATCCTCGGCGACGTGCCGATCTTCGTCGCGGCCGACTGCGCGGACGTCTGGGCGCATCCCGAGCTCTTCGATCTCGGGGAGGACGGCCGTCCCCGCGTCGTGGCCGGGGTCCCTCCCGACTACTTCAGCGAGACGGGCCAGCTCTGGGGGAACCCGCTCTACCGGTGGGGCGAGCACGCGGAACGGGGCTTCTCCTGGTGGATCCACCGGATGCGAGCCGCCCTGAGCCTCTACGATCGCGTCCGGATCGACCACTTCCGGGGGTTCGAGAGCTACTGGGAGGTCCCCTCTTGCGAGCCGACCGCCGAGGACGGGCGGTGGGTGGAGGGGCCGAAGGACGCTCTCTTCGAGGCGCTGCGCGGCGATCTCGGAGAGCTGCCGATCGTGGCGGAGGATCTGGGTGTCATCACTCCCGAGGTCGAGGCGCTGCGGGATCGCTGGCGGTTCCCGGGGATGCGGGTCCTCCAGTTCGCGTTCGGCCCGGACTCGAAGAACGACCCCCACGCGCCCCACGGGCACGTCCGCAACTGCGTGGTCTACACCGGCACGCACGACAACGACACCGCGGTCGGCTGGTTCTCCTCGGGAGAGAACACCACCGAGGACGAGGCGGAGCGCCGGATGCGGCGGGAGCGCGTGCTGGTATACCTCGGAACGGACGGCTCCGAGATCCACTGGGACCTGATCCGTCTCGCACTCACCTCGGTGGCCGACACAGCGATCCTCCCGATCCAGGACGTCCTCGGGTTGGGCTCGGAGGCACGGATGAACATCCCGGGCCGCCCCGAGGGCCACTGGGAGTGGCGGATGGCTCCCGGCGCGTGGACGGAGGATCTCGTCCGGCGCCTGGCCGGGCTCACCGAGTCGACCGGGAGAGCGCCCGCGGGGGCACCGCCGGGCGCCTCGGCCGCGGACGGAGCGTGCGAATAGGCCCCCGAGACGGGGGGGGACCGCCTCCGGCGGTCAAAGGAACAGGGAAAGGGGTCGGTCACACTACCACGCCGATCGCGAATCTTGATAAAATGGGTATAGTGAGGGGGTGCCCCCCGACTCGGGCTGACTGGTTGACTCGGGCCGCGGGCCCGCCTCGCGACCCCCCCCGGAATCGCCCATTCGTTCCGCCCTTCGAGCGCCCCGCTCGATTCTTCTCTATCCGGAGTGACCCCATGCCCACCGACCTGCGGAGACTTGCGCCGATTCTGGCGCTCGTCCCGATTCTCCTCCTCGCTCTCGTGGCCACGACGCCGGTGCTTCCGGTCCGGGCCGAACCGCCGGCCGCCCCCCTCGCCGCCCCCGACGACGACCCCGCGGCGCTACGCGAGCGACTCCTGGAGCACCGCTCGCAAGAGGCGGCCATCAAGACCCGGCGGGCCGAGGCGTGGGCACGCGATTCGGGCCTGCGCTCTCCGGAGCAACACGAGTGGGACGTCCACCATTACGACCTCGATCTCACGCTCGACCCCTCGATCCAGACCCTCTCGGGTACCGTCACCACCACCGCGGAGCTGACCGGCACCGACCAGACGACGTTCGATCTGAATCTGACGGCCGACATGACGGTCTCCGCCGTCACGTTGGGAGGAAGCCCGACGACGTGGTCGCATCCGGACAACCTCCTGACCGTGGATCTCGACACGACCTACACGGCCGGGCAGTCGGTGGTCATCGCCGTCACCTATTCGGGCAACCCCGCCGGCAACTCGTTCGGATGGAGCACCTTCGACGGCCAGAGCATGATCTGGACCCTGAGCGAGCCCTTCGGAGCCCGCGAGTGGTGGCCGTGCAAGGATATCGCGCGCGACAAGGCCGACTCCGTGGACATCCGCGTCACGGTGCCGGATCATCTCTACGTCGCCTCGAACGGTCTCTTGATCTCCGACGTCGACAACGGGACGACACGCACGTTCCACTGGAAGACGAACTACCCGATGTCGACCTATCTGGTCTCGCTCGCGATTCACCCTTACACGATCTTCTCGCACTCCTACACGCCGCAGGGCGGCGGCTCCCCGATGCCGGTGGACTACTACGTCTTCCCGAGCCACTACGACGACGTGCAGGACACCTACGCCCTGGTCGTGCCCATGCTGAACGCGTTCGCGCAGGGGTACGGCGAGTATCCGTTCGTGAACGAGAAGTACGGTCACGCGGAATTCGTGTGGGGCGGCGGGATGGAGCACCAGACCCTGAGCAGCATGGGGGGCTGGTCGGAGGACCTCATCTCCCACGAGCTGGCGCACCAGTGGTGGGGGGACGAGGTCACCTGCTACAACTTCAAACACATCTGGCTGAACGAGGGATTCGCGACCTGGTCGGAGGCCTACTGGAAGGAGCAGTCGGACGGCTTCGCCCGTTATCAGCAGTACATGGACGGAGCGGCCTACTACGGGCCGGGAACGATCTACGTGGAGAACCCGCAGATCGACGACATCTTCGACGTCAACCTCACCTACAACAAGGCGTCGTGGATCCCGCACATGATCCGTCACATCGTCGGTGAGACGAACTTCTTCGACGGGCTCGCCGACTACCGAAGCCTCTACGGTCATGGGAACGCGTCCACGGAGGACTTCCGCGACGTCATGGAGGCGGCGTCGGGAATCGATCTCGATGACTTCTTCCAGCAGTGGATCTACGGGGAGTACTACCCGATCTACCGGTACGCGTGGCACGACTCGGTTCCCGGCACGCTCGATCTCACGATCGAGCAGATCCAGACGAACACCGGTCTGTTCACGCTGCCCATCGACGTGCGCGTGACGACGACGACCAGCACGTACGACCACGTGGTGCAGAACTCCCTGGCGCTCGAGAACTACCAGATCCCGGTGACGGGCGACGTGGAGTCGGTGGTCCTCGACCCGGACCGCTGGATCCTCCGCGAGGTCGAGACGGTCGTGACGGACCCGACCTTCGATCAGGGCCTGCTCGTGGTGAACGGTGTCGATTGGGACACCTACAGTCCGGAGATCCAGTCCGCCTACGCGGACAGCTGCTTCTGGGCGGACCTGCCGTTCACGTTCTGGGATGCCTTCCCCGAGCCGGCCTCCGGCTACCCGGCGAATCTGCCGACCCCGCTCGGCCACGGACCGGTGCCCGGCGATCTCCTCGGCAAGTTCTCGGCCGTGGTCTGGGTCGGCAACAACTTCAACGGCGACCTTCCGAAGTGGACCGAGACCCCGATCGAGTCCTACCTCGACGTGGGGGGCAACGTGCTGCTGCTGTCGCGCCGCGGCCAGACGTTCCTCGCGGGGGATCTCACGACCTACCTCGGCATCACCTGGGCCAGCACGAACATCACCCTGAACGACCTCACCGCCGTTCACCCGTCGTTCGACGACATCGCCTTGACGGGAACCCAAAACTGGAACGACGTCTTCTCGACGACGGTGGGACCGAACAGCACGCTGCTGTTCCAGTCCAATGTCTCGGGCGTCAAGGGGAGCGGCGTCATCGCGATTCCTCCGGGCGGCGGGACGCACCGTCCCGACGGCGGAAAGCTCGCCCACATCGCGGGGCGGCCGTACCGGATGAACCACACGGATCTCCGCGGGAACGTCGAGACGATTCTCAAGGACTTCTTCGGCGAGCCGTACAGTCCGGGCACCGGAGTGGACACGGGACCGGCCCGCGTGCCGCTCACGCTCGGAACGGGCGCTCCCAATCCGTTCCGGGTCTCCACGGGGATCTCCTTCTCGCTGCCGGCGGCCGGACCCGCGGAGCTCACGATCTACGACGTGAGCGGACGGCTGGTGCGCACACTGGCCCGCGGCATGCTGCCGGCCGGACGGAGCAGCGTGACGTGGGACGGCCGGACCGCCGACGGACAGCGCGTGGCGTCCGGGGTCTACTTCGTGCGCCTGACGGCGGACGGAGAGAGCCGGGTGCGCCCGATCGTGCGACTGCGGTAACGCCCGGGGCGCACGAACCGCCCCGGCACCCGCCGGGGAGTCCGGGTCCGCATCTCGAACCCGGGAGAAGCGAAGGGCCGGGCGGGGCGAGTCCCCGGCCGGCCCTCTTCTCGAGTCCGCATCTCTCGGCAGGGTCTGGTGAGATCTGCGGGCCGGGTCAGCCGGGGGGCCAGGTCATCTTCCGCCCGCCGAGAACGTGGAGGTGAAGGTGCTCCACCTCCTGGCCGCCGTCGGATCCGTTGTTGATCACGACCCGGAATCCGCCCGTCAGCCCCTCCCTCTCCGCGACCTCGCGGGCGACGTGGAGAAGGTGCCCCAGGAGCAGCTCCTGCTCGGGAGTCGTGTCGGCGAGCCTCGCGATGGGCTCGCGCGGGATCACGAGGACGTGGGACGGCGCCTGCGGCTTGATGTCCCGAAACGCGATCGCGAGGTGATCCTCGTAGACGATGTCGGCCGGGATCTTTCCCTCGATGATGTCGCTGAAGATCGTCATGGCATCCTCCGATGGATGGCGTACCAACGCCCGGCGGGAACGATCGAAAGACGCGCGCCCGCCGGAGCGGCGGCATCGCTTCTTCCCAGGAATACCGCAGCGCGCTCGATTCGTCTTCCCCTGCGAAATCCGCTATACTCCCGCGTCCGGTTCGCCGAAAAATCGCCGGGTTCCCCCCCCGACGGGCCCGCTTCGGTCGCCGGTCATCCGTCCGGGAGTCCGCCGTGCTGACCCTCCAGGAGATCATCCTCCGTCTCCAGCGCTTCTGGGAAGGGCAGGGGTGCGTCCTCGCCCAGCCGATGAACACCGAGGTGGGGGCGGGGACGTTCAACCCGCACACCTTTCTCCGCGCGCTCGGCCCCAAGCCGTGGCGCGTGGCGTACGTCGAGCCCTCGCGCCGCCCCAAGGACGGACGATACGGCGAGAATCCGAACCGGGTGCAGGAGTTCCACCAGTATCAGGTGATCCTCAAGCCGTCGCCCGACGACGTGCTGGACGTCTACCTCGACAGCCTGCGAGACCTCGGCATCCCGCTCGAGAGGCACGACGTACGGTTCGTCGAGGACGACTGGGAGTCGCCCACTCTCGGGGCGGCGGGACTCGGCTGGGAGGTCTGGCTCGACGGAATGGAGATCACCCAGTTCACCTATTTCCAGCAGGTGGGGGGGATCGAGCTGGATCCGATCTCCGTGGAGCTCACCTACGGCCTCGAGCGGATCGCCATGTACGTGCAGGGCGTCGACCACATCCGGGACGTCCGCTGGAACGAGCACTACACGTGGGGCGACGTACGTCTCGAGTACGAGCGCGACTTCTCGGCGTTCAACTTCGAGCACGCGAGCGTCGATCTGCACTTTCGCCTCTTCAACGACTTCGAGGCGGAGGCGCGGCGGCTTCTCGACGCGAACCTCCTCTTTCCGGGCTACGACGCGATGCTCAAGTGCTCCCACTTCTTCAACGTGCTCGACGCCCGCGGCGCGATCAGCGTGACCGAGCGAGCCACTTACATCGCCCGGGTGCGCGCCCTCGCCGTCAAGGCGTCCCGGCTCGCCCTGCAACGGGCCGAGGAATCCGCGACGGAAGGGGAGGCCGCCGAGAACACGCAAGGCGAGGGCCGCGACGGGTCGGTCTCCGAAGGTGTGGACCCTCCCCCTCCGTCCGGGGAGGAGAAGAAGAGGAAGAAGGGGGAGAGGGCGCTGAAGTCAGGGGGAAGGAAGTGAGCTTCGATCTCGTCTACGAGATCGGCACCGAGGAGATCCCGGCCGGCTATCTGCCGCCCGCGGCGAAACAGCTTCGGGAGGAGTTCGAGACGTTTCTCGCCGAGAACCGCCTCGCGGGCGTGTCGGTGGAGACCCACGCCACGCCGCGCCGAATCGTGCTCTTCGCGAGCGGGCTGCCCGCCCGCCAGGACGACCGCCGCCAGGAGGTCACCGGCCCGCCGTGGAAGGCCGCCTTCGACGCGGATGGCAACCCGACGAAAGCGGCGATCGGATTCGCGAGGGGAAAGGGGCTTCGCGTCGAGGACCTGCGGGAGGTCGAGACCGCGCGCGGGCCTTACGCCGGCGCGACGATCACGGTTTCGGGACGGCCGACGATCGAGCTTCTCGCCGCGGCCCTGTCCGAGATCACCGGGCGCCTCACCTTTCCCAAGACCATGAAATGGGGTCCGTCGCGCTTCCGCTTCGCGCGGCCGGTCCGGTGGCTCCTCGCCCTCCTCGGGAGCGACGTGGTCCCGCTCGAGATCGAGGGGGTGAAGGCCGGCCGCCTCACCTACGGTCACCGCATCCTGGCGAAGGGGCCGTTCGAGGTGACGGAGGCCTCTCGCTACGAGGCCGCGCTGGAGGATGGGCTCGTCGTTCTCCGCGCCGCCGACCGCGCGGAGAGGATCGTGGATCTCCTGCGCGCGGCGGCCCGGGAGGCCGGGGGTTCCCTCGTGGAGGATCCCCGCCTGGTGGAGGAGGTCTCCTATCTCGTCGAGATGCCCTCGGCGTTCGTGGGTGAGTTCGACGACGAGTTCCTCGAGCTCCCCAAGCCGGTGATCATCTCCGCAATGCGCGACCATCAGCGCTACTTCGCGGTGGAGGGACGCGACGGACGGCTCCTCCCCCGCTTTCTCTGCGTCGCGAACTCCGCCCCCGACTCCGTCGAGCGGGTGATGAACGGGAACCAGCGCGTTCTCCGGGCCCGCCTCGACGACGCGCGCTTCTACTGGAACGAGGACCTGCGGACCCCCCTCGCCGAGAGGGTGCCCGCGCTGGCGAAGGTCGTCTGGCTGGAGGGTTTCGGATCGCTCCGGGACAAGTCCGAGCGCATCGGCGAGATCGCCGCGGAGCTCGCTTCGAAGAGCGGCGCCGAGACCGTCGAGACCGTGCGGAGGGCCGCCCTCCTCTCCAAGACCGACCTGCTTACCGAGATGATCAAGGACGGCAAGGAGTTCACCGCCCTCCAGGGGGTCATGGGCCGGGAGTACGCGAAGCACAGCCGGGAGCCCGAGGCGGTGGGGCTCGCGATCGAGGAGCACTACCTCCCCCGGTTCGCCGGTGATGTGCTGCCCACCTCGGAGGCGGGAGCCTGTCTCGCGATCGCGGACCGCGTGGACACGCTCGTCGGCGTCTGGGCCGCCGGGATGGTTCCCTCCGGCTCGAAGGATCCGTTCGGACTGCGAAGGGGAGCTCTCGGAATCATCCGCATCCTCCTCGATCGCCGGATGAACCTCTCCATCGAGGATCTCATCCGGAGGGCGACCGAACCGTACGGGGAGAGGATCGGGAATCCGGACGCGATCGTCCGCGAGACCTCCGCGTTCGTGCGCGACCGCCTCGCCGGCCACCTGGTCGAAGAGGAGGGCTTCGAGGCCGACATCGTCGCCGCCGTGACCCGGGTCGCAGGGGGCAACGCCGTTGACGCGCGGGCGCGAGCAGAGGCTCTCTCGGAGCTCCGGTCGTCCCGGCGCGAGGACTTCGAGGCGCTCGCCGCCGGCTTCAAGCGGGCGAAGAACATCCTCAAGAAGCAGCGAGCGGGCGGAGGCGATCCGGCGCCCGATCTCCTCGTCGAGAGTGCGGAAAGGGACCTTCACGACGCCTTCTCCGCCGTGGACGCCCGGGTGGCCGCCGCGGAGGCGGAGCATCGCTACCGCGACGCACTTCCGGATCTGGCCCGGTTGCGGTCCCCCATCGACGCCTTCTTCGACTCCGTGCTGGTCATGACCGACGACGAGGCCCTGCGCGACAATCGTCTTCGCCTCCTCGGGAAGATCGTGGATCGGATCCAGGGGCTGGCCGATCTGTCTAGGATCAGTCCCGCCGAGGAGAAGAGCGGCCCTCGGGGCCGGGAGGAATCGAGATGAGAGCTCCCCGGACGGGCACCGGCCCGTTTCTCGTCCGTACGCCTGCCGCCGCCTTCGCCGCCGGCGCGCTCAGCCTCGGATTCGTCGCCTGCGGGGGAGGAGGCGGTTCCGGAACGGGTGAGGAGTCGGAGGAGAGCGTGCCTCTCCACGAACAGGGAGTCTTCCTCCATCTCACCGCACCGTCGATCATCGCCCGGGGAGAGGAGACGGCGATCGTCCTCCGGGTGGTGACGCAGGCGGGACTTCCCGACTACGACTTCGAAGGTAGCTTCCGCATCGACTCCTCGTCTCCGGAGACGGAGTTCCCCGCGCGACCCCGGATGGAGGCCACGGAGCTCGGCACGTACCGGATGGCCGGGCTCAAGTTCCACGCCCCGGGCGTCCAGTTCCTGCGGGGCCTCGTTCCCGGCGATACCGTTGAGGCCCTCGCGAATCCCTTCGTCGTGATGGACGACCCCGAGTACCGGATCTTCTGGGGAGACCTGAACGGGCACAGCGATCTGAGCGACGGGGAGCGGGGACCCGGGCTCTACGCCTGGTACGCACGGGCGGTGGCTCTGCTCGACTTCGCCGCGATCACCGACAACGACGCTCTGGAGGGGGAGGACAGCGCGCTGACCGACGAGGCGTTCGCCGAAGTCCTCGAGATTCTGGCCGAGAACGACGTGCCGGGAGAGTTCGTCCCCCTCGCCGGCTTCGAATGGTCGTCCTCGCTCTACGGGCATCGACTCGTGTACCTCTCCGAGCCGCCGTCCGCACTTCCGACGGTCGCGACGGGCCACGACACCCCGGCGAAGCTCCGAGCCGCGCTGCCCCCGGGCTCGGTCGTCGCCATCGCGCACCCCTCCGGCTCGGAGCGGAATCCGCCGGTCGATCCCGCCACGGCCGGGGCCGGCGGCGAAGAGCTCGTCGAGGTCTACTCCTCCCTCGGCACCTTCGAGGCTCCCGACCCCATCCGGCCCACGACCCGGGAGACGCCGGGCGCTCATGTCACCGCACTGCTCTCCCGCGGTTTCCGCCCCGGGTTCATCGCGTCGAGCGACACGCGAATCACGCTCCCCGGGAACCCCCGTGTCCTCGCGACGGCAGAGCACCCCTGGCCGGGGGGGCTCACGGCGATCCTGGCGAAGGAGCTCACGCGCGAGGCGGTGCTCGACGCGCTCCGGCAGCGCCGCTGCTACGCGACGACCGGTCCGCGCTATCTGCTCGAGTTCACCGTGGACGGTGAGCAGATGGGTTCCGAGCTGCGGGTCGAGAGGGGACACCGGGCCGAGGTCTACGGCTCGCTCGGCTCCACGACCAAGTGGTTGCTGGCCGAGCTCGTCGGTCCGAAAGGGCCTCTGGCGGAGCTGAGCCCGGATCCCGAGGCGGCGGACGTGATCGAGCTCACCGCCACCACCGAACCGATCGAGGAGCCGACGTGGGTCTACCTGCGCGGCATCGACGAGACGGGCGGCATGGCCTGGTCGAGTCCCGTCTATCTGATCCCGGAATGAGCCATGAAGCGCCGGGTTCTGGTCATCGCCCTCGACGGCGCCACCTTCGATCTGATCGGGCCGTGGCTGGCCGACGGCTCGATGCCGAACCTCGCGCGCCTGCGTGACGAAGGCGCATCCGGATCCCTCCGCTCGATCGTCCCCCCCGTGACCGCGCCCGCCTGGTGCTCCTTCATGACCGGGAAGAATCCGGGCAAGCACGGGATCTTCGAGTTTCTCCTGCGCGAGCCGGGCGGCTTCGAGGAGACCCCGGTGAGCTCACGGACGCGGGTGGGACGGACGATCTGGGAGCTTCTCGGGGACGCGGGCCGGAGGGTGCTCGTCGTCGGGGTGCCCGTCACGTATCCGCCCACGCCCGTGAACGGTTGCCTCGTCGGCGACTTCCTCACGCCGATGGGGGATCGGGGCTTCACCTGGCCTCCGGAGCTGCTCGACGAGATCGAGGAGGCGACGGGACGATACGAGCTCTATCACGTGGAGGTCTACCGTCGAGGGGCCGGCCACGCGGTCCTCGATGAGCTCGATCGCGTGCTGGAGGCGAACCGGCGCGCGTACTCGTGGCTGCTGCGAAACCGCGAGTGGGAATTCGCGATGCTGCACGTCTGGGGCAGCGATCGGTTCGGCCACGAGCTCTGGCACGTGCTCGATCCGGATCACCCGCTGCACGACCCCGCCGAGTCCTCGATCCTGGGAGAGCGCTGTCTCGCCTACTGGCGGAGAATCGACGCGGTCGTCGGGGAGTGGATGGAGGCCGCCGACGGCGCCACGACGATCGTGCTCTCCGACCACGGCTTCGGTCCCATCCACCGGTTTCTCGTCTTCAACGTCTGGCTTCTCCGCGAGGGATTCCTGCGGCTGAAGCCCGCGCTCACGACGTTCGTGAAGCGGTCCCTCTTCGAGCTCGGGCTCTCGCCCGCCACCGGATACCGGCTCTCGATGCGCACCGGACTCGCGCGGTTGCGTCTCGCGTCCGGGGTGGGCACCCGTTCCCGCTGGATCCGGCGCATCAACCGGCTGTTCCTGTCGCTGAACGACGTCGACTGGTCGCGGACTCGCGTCTACTCCAAGGGGAACTACGGGCAGCTCTTTCTCAATCTCAAGGGGCGTGAGCCACGCGGCATCGTGGAGTCCGGAGCGGAGGCGGAGGGGGTTCTCGATGAGCTCACGCTCCGCCTGCGCGAGCTGACCGACCCGGAGACCGGCGAATCTCTCATAGGGGAGATCCACCGTCGCGAGGACCTCTACCACGGTCCGTTCCTCGACCGGGCGCCCGACCTCACATTTCTCCCGCGGGACATGCGGAACAAGGCCCTGGGAACCGTCGACTTCACGTCCCACCGCTTCATCGAACCGGTCTACGGGAACTCCGGCGATCACCGGATGAACGGGATCCTCCTGGTGCGGGGCGAGGGCGTCCGGGCGGGCGCGACCACCGAGGGCGCGAACCTGATCGACGTCGCGCCCACCATCCTCCACTATCTCGGCGAGGGGGTGCCCTCTGATTTCGACGGGCGGGTCCTCACCGAGACGTTCACCGACCGGGAGAACGCCGGGAACCCGGTGCGGAGCGCGCCACCCGCCGGCCCGGAGGGCGATGCTCCCCCCGATTCCGATCTCGGTCTCACGAAGGACGAGATGGACGAGATCAAGGAGCGCCTCAAGAGGGCGGGTTACCTTGGCTGAGGTTCCTCCCGCGGGCATCGGGCGGCGGATCGCGGTCGTTCTCCCCGCCTACAACGAAGCGGAGAACATCGGACGGCAGGTCCGATCGGTGAACGAGGTCCTCACGGATCTCGCCTTCGACGACTACGAGATCCTCGTCGTCGACGACGGCAGCCGGGATCGAACGCACGAGGAGTGCGAGTCGCTTCGGGACGAGATTCCGAAGCTCCGCCTCCTCGCCCACGCCGAGAACCGGGGCTACGCGCAGGCCCTCCGCACCGGCTTCACCTCGGCGACGATGCCGCTGGTGTTCTACACCGACGCCGACAACCAGTTCGACGTGAGGGAGCTGAAGAATCTCCTGGCGGCGATCGACGACTACGACCTCGTGTGCGGGTACCGCATCTACCGCTTCGATCCGTTCTCCCGGCTCGTCCTCTCGTGGGGCTACAATCTCCTCGTGCGGATCTTGTTCCGCATCCGCGTGAGGGACGTGGACTGCGCGTTCAAGCTTTTCCGACGGGAGATCTTCGACCGGATCCACATCGAATCGAAGCGTTTCTTCGTGGACACGGAGATTCTCGCGAAAGCCTCGAAGCTGGGATTGAAGATGACCGAGGTCGGGGTCCGGCACTCGGGGTCCGGCACTACCCGCGGACGGCGGGAGAGTCGACGGTCCGTCCCAGCCACATACTGCACACCCTCGGGGAGCTCGCCGGCATGTGGACGGACATCCACGTGCGGGGACGGATTTGAGCCCCGCCTTTCGCACGATCCTGATCGCCACGGGCCTGATCAAGGTCGTTCTGTCGATCGTCTTCGCCGACCTTCCTCCCCGATACGACGAGCAGGAGTTCCTCGAGCTCGGTGAGCGCATCGTCGCCGGGGAGGCTCCCCATCCGTGGCGGGCGCCGGGGTACCAGGCCTTCGTCGCCTTGGGGCTGCTCGCCGGGGGAGGGCGGACGATCGGAGTTCGCCTGCTCCAGGCGCTTCTCTCGACCGCGACGGCGCTTGTCGTCTATCGCCTCGGGCGTAGGATTCGCGGAGAACGGGCCGGACTCGCCGCGGGCGCCTTCCTGGCGTTCCATCCGTCCCACGTCGCCTTCTCCCATCTGCTCTGGTCCGAGACCCTGTTCCTGCTGCCGGCGATGCTGGCCTTCGAGCGCCTGTGGACCGCGGACGCCGAGGAACGATCCGGTCCCGCCGTGACCGCCGGACTGCTCCTGGGGGCGGCGGCCCTCGTGCGCTCCCTCGCGGTCCCGCTGCTGCTCCTCTCGGCGGCGTGGCTCGCCGGGCGGCGACGCGACCGGCCCGCGTTGCGGCGCGCGGCGGGGGCGGCGATCGCGGGGATCCTCGTGATCGCTCCGTGGTCTCTGTTCGTCAGCGCGCAGGTCGGACGCCCCGTGCTGATCGACACGAACGCCGGGTACAATCTCTGGCTCGGCCACAATGAGTATCTTTCCCGCGATCTCCCCTCCCTCTGGGCGGTCGGGCTTCCCCCCGAGAACGGTACGACCGAGGCGTGGGCCGAGCGCCTGGCGGCGCGGGGGCTCGATCCGGGCCTGGCCGCGTTCGAGCCGGACGGGACGTGGCGCACGCAGGTGCCGCGACGGCTGGCGGCCCGGGGCGTCACCGTACTCGGATCGCCCGAGGCCGAGCTCTGGTTTCGAGCCGAGGCGCGCCGGGCGCTCGCGGAGGATCCGGGCGGAGCCCTCCGTCGCGTTCCCCTCAAGATCGCCGCCCTCTGGGCTCCGGACACGTTTCTGCCCCGGCACGTCCTTCGGGACTGGTACGGGATCGTGTCACCGTCGCTCGCAGTCGCTCTCACCCTCATGACCTGGGGGACGGCGGCCGTCGCGTTGATCGGAGGTCCCGCCGCTCTGGCGGCGTTGCGCCCGAGCGCCTTCCGCTCCCTGACCACGGCGTGGATCGTCCTGTTCCTCGTCCTCCACGGGTTCGCGTTCGGCGTGTCCCGCATGCACCAGCCGCTCGTTCCCCTACTCCTTCTGGCCGTCGCGATCTTCGCGTTCGATCCCGACGATCCTCCGGACCGGCGACGTCTTCTCCGCCGGGGACTCCCCTGGGCGGCGGCGGCGCTCGCCGCGTGGATCGCGGTCTGGCCGATCACGGCCGGCGTGTACCTTCGCCCGGGTCCGCGTCACGCCGCCTTCGCCCGCGCGATCGCCGCGCCGGGAGCGCTTCCCCTGCCCGGCCATCACCGTCTCGCCTGGATGGCCGCGGACGCCGAGGTCGGGCGCGGCCGTCCCGACGAGGCGAATCGCCTCCTGTCCGGGCCCGGAGTGGTGGACCGACCCTGGAGCCTGTACCGGCGGGCGATCCTCGCCGACGACCCCGACTCGAGCCGCGCGCTTCTCCGGAGGGCGCTCGCGATCGATCCCGGACTGCCGGCCGCGCTCCGTCTCCGATTCGAGCTCACCCGGGCCGGGGCGTCCGGCGAGGATACGCGATGAGGCTCGGCATCCTCCGGATCGTCCCCTCCCTCACCGTGGTGGCCTTCGCGGCGATTCTCTTCGCGCCGGAGCTGTTCGGGGGGCGCGTCGCGGTGACCGCGAACATGGCGCGGTGGCGGCCCTGGTCCGAATCCGCCGCGCCGGAGGAACGCGCCGCTCCCTCGCACAACCCCGACTCCGCCACCTCGTACTACCCCCGGCGAGCGGTGCTGCACGCGGCGTGGCGCGAGGAGACGATCCCGCTCTGGAATCCGTACACGTTCTGCGGCGCTCCGTTTCTCGCCGACGTGCAGGCCGGGGTCCTCTACCCCCCGAACTGGTTTCTCCTCCCGTTCGGGCCGAAGGCCCAGATGGGTTACTTCCTGTTTCTTCACGTCGCGTGGGGAGGACTGGGAGTGCGGTCCCTGCTCCGGCGCTTCGGAGCATCCTCCTCCGTCGCCGCGCTTTGCGGCGTGGCCTTCGTGGCGAACGGGTACTTCGCGAAACACTTCGGTCAGCCGCCGTTTCTCGCCACCGCGTCCTGGATTCCGTGGGTGATCGCGCTCGGACTCGACGTGCTGCGACGCCCCGGCCTCGGCCGCGCCGCGCTTCTCGGTCTCGCGGGAGGGTTCCTGCTGCTCGCCGGGCAGCCCCAGATCGCCCTTCACGGCGCCTACGCCGCGGGGATCGTGCTCGCGGGGGTCTGCCTCGCCGACCCGGCGGCCCGCGCGCGCACCGTGCCCCGCATCGGCACCCTCGGGGTCGCCGGCGCTCTCGCCGCCCTTCTCGCGGCGGCCCAGCTCATTCCGACGATCGAGCTCGCGTCCCGTTCCGCCCGCGCGGCGCTCCCCTACGCCACGGTGATCTCCGGCTCCTTCCATCCCGTCGACGCCGTTCGGTTTCTCGTCCCCGAGTTCTTCGGGACTCCTCTGACCCTGGACGAGTGGGGTCACGGGTTCTCCCGCGGCGACGGCTTCTACCTGCGGCACTCGATCAACTCGATCTTCGCCGGGACGCCGATCTTCCTGCTGGCGATGTGGGGCATGTTCAGCCCGCGCACCCGACGCGCGGCCCTTCCGTTCACTCTGCTGTTCGCGGTCTCGGTTCTCGTCGCCTTCGGGTCTCCGCTGGCCCGACTGGCCTACGAGGTCCTTCCCGGCTTCCGGTTCTCTCGGATCGACCGCGTGGGGTTTCTCGTCATCCTCGCGCAGGCCGGTCTCGCCGGTCTCGCGGCCGGTGATCTCGCCCGGAGGGGAGGCCGGGGGAGGCGGATCTACGGCGCGTCGATCGGCCTGGCCGCGGTCGGGGGGATGCTGGTCGTCTCGAGTCTCGGCGACTCGCTTCCGGAACGGCTCGGCGCTGACCCGGGACGCCTGCCGCCGGGAGGGCTCCCCCCCGAGTCGGTCGCGCACGTCCTCGAGCGGACGCGGACGGCGGCGCTCTTCGCCGGAGGGACCGCGATCGCGCTTCTCCTTCCCGCGTCCCGGGTCGTCTCCTGGATTCCGCTCGCCCTGGCCGCGGTCCAGCTCTTCCTCTTCGCCGCGCCGTACCGGGGAGATCGCCCGCCCGGCGCGGTCTTCGCCGACTCGCCGGCGATCGAGCGACTCGCGGACCTACTCGACGAGGACCGCGCGCACGGAGGCGGCCGGTTCATCCGCTTCGGGCGCGACCTGCCGGTTCGCCCCTATCCGCTCTCGAGCGCGCTGCCGCCGTCGACGAACGTTCCGTATCGACTCCGAGACGTCCAGGGCTACAACGCGCTGACCGATCGCCGCCTCGGCGAGATGCTCGAGATCGCGCTCGGCGAGGACGTCTTCTCGCACGGCATCTGGAGCGGCCGGCGCATCGTCGCCCCGACGCGCGCCGAGTCCATGGAGCACCCGCTGCTCGACGCCCTCGCGGTTCGCGCGGCGGTGGGCGGAGTTCCGTTCACCGCCGAGGGCTGGCGTCCGGTCTCGTCGAGCGGCTTCGGGATCTGGCGCAACCTGGAGGCCCTCCCCCGCGTGCGCCTGGTCGACCGCGGTCGAGGCATCTCGCCTGAGAAGATGAAGGAGATTCTCGCCACCGGCGCGTTCGACCCGGCTCGCGAGGCGATCTGGGTCGGCTACGGCGAGGTGCGCGGCCGGAGCGACGACAAGGCGGAGGCCTTCGCCGGATCCGTCGAGGTCCTCTCCGACACCTGGAACGATCTCGTCATCCGGACGAATGCGCCCGGTGAACGGACTCTCGTGATCGCCGACTCCTTCAGCCGGGGATGGAGCGCCCGGGTCGACCGGGAGCCCGCGGAGATCCTCCCGGTGTACGGCCTGATTCGCGGAGTCGTCCTGCCGCCCGGTCCCCACGATGTCGAGCTGAGGTACCGGCCGTCCTCCTTCCGGAGGGGAGTCGCTCTCTCCCTCCTCGGTCTGCTTCTCACGGGGGCAGCCCTGGCGATTCCGGGACGGGATCGCGGGAGGAAGAAGGACGCGGAGCCCGGAACCTTGTCGGGTCCCGGGCGGTCCCCTTAGGATCGAAGGGCTTCCTTTCCGCCGCCCTCTTCGTGTCGTTCCCCTGCCGCCCCGGAGCTCCGGATGCCGACCCCGTCCCTCCGCCGACCCCGTCTCGACCGGCTCGCGATCGCGATCCCTCTCCTCGCACTGGGGGGTTGTGAGCGGGAGCTCCCCGAGACGACGGTCGCGGAGCGGGCGGTTCCGGGGCCGGTCTTCCTGCTCGGATTCGACGGCCTCGATCCCCGGCTCGTCGAGCGGTGGGAGCGGGAGGGGCTTCTGCCGAACTTCGCCCGACTCCGGCGCGAGGGCGCGGTCGGCGGGGTGAGGAGCACCGTCCCGATGATCTCCCCGCCGGCCTGGACCACCGTGGCCACCGGCACGCCCCCCTCCGATCACGGCATCTGGAGCTTCTGGGTGCCGGAGGGCGACGACCCCCGCGGGCGCTACGTCGACGCGACCCGGCGCCTCGCGCCCGCGATCTGGGAGGACCTCACCCGCCGCGGGCGCACCGTCGGCATCGTCAACGTGCCGATCTCCTGTCCTCCCGACTCCGTGAACGGATTCATGATCGCGGGCTTCCCCTATCCGCAGGGGGCCCCGCTCACGTTTCCCCCCTCGCTCGAGGAAGAGATCGTCGCCCGCGGGTATCGGCGCGACGCGTTCCTCGGCCCTCCTTCCCCGGGGAGCGAGACGGCCTGGCTCGATCGGAAGCTCGAGCTCGCCCGGGCGCGCCGGGAGATCGGGCTCGGACTCCTCTTCGACCGGAGACCCGAGTTCTCTTTCATCGTCTTCACCACTCCGGATCGTATCCAGCACCACCTCTGGCGTTTTCACGATCCCGAGCATCCCCACCACCCGAGGGACGCGCCCGCGCGTCTGCGAAACGCAGTGCGGGACATCTACGTCTGGTGCGACGACATCCTCGGTGAGGTGCTCGATCGGTTGGACTCCGACACGACCCTGCTGGTCCTCGCGGACCACGGTTTCGGTCCCGTCTACGCCGGAATCTCGAAGACGGCCTTCCTCGCGACGCTTCCTCCCGAGCTCCGGTCCGCCGTCGCGTCGACCCGGAATCTCTTCGGGGGCGACTTCTACCTGGGTGACGTTTCGGACGAGACGAGGGCCGCGTTCCGCACGGCTCTCGAGGAGGCGACCGATCGGGCGGGCTCACCTCTGATCCGCGCGGTCCACGATCCGTCGACCGTTCCCCACCACGGCTACGGTCTCGAGATCGGTCCCGATCTCATCGCCGAGGAGGCGGAGGGACTCCTGTTCGCTCCCGGCCCCGGCCCGGCCCCGGGAGAGATCACCGGGACGCTACCGCCGACGAGCTTCTCCGGGTACCACCGGCGCCTCGGATACTTCGGCGCCTTCGGTCGCCCGGTGGTGCCCGGCCCGGTCCGGAAGATCGACCTGCAGGACGTTCCCGCCCTGACGATGCACCTCCTCGGGGAGACGATCCCTCGCCGTTACGTCCACGACATCCCGCGATCGATCTTCCCACGGACCTATTTCGTCGAGCGACCGATGCGCTTCGACGGCGACTCCCGCGATGGTCTCCTTCGCCCGGGGGAGGCCGGCTCCCCCGCCACTTCTCCGGACGAGACGATCATCGAGCAGCTCCGCGCCGTCGGATACCTCGATTAGAGACTGGAGAGTCGCCATGCCCCCCTCCCGCTCGCCGGTCGCCCCGCCCTGGACTCCGACGGAGACGGCGTATGTCGTCGGGGTCCTGCTGGTCGCTCTCGTCTTGCGGGCGCTGCACTGGCAGAGCATGGCACCCTACCCCTGGTTCGACTTCCTCGGACTCGACGCGAAGTACTACGACGAGTGGGCCCAACGCATCCTGCGCGAAGGTCTTCAGGCGAAGGACCTCCTCCTCTCCACCGCGACCGTCGCCCTCGCCTATCTGCTCGCCCGGCTCTGGGGAGGGCGGCGGCTCGCCGCCGTCGCCGCGGGCATGAACGCCGTCTACGGACCGCTGATCTACTACTCCGTCGCGATCCTCTACCCGACGGTGACGGTCTTTCTCGCGACGTCCCATCTCCTGCTCCTGTACGAGGCCGCCCGGCGGAGGTCGTGGGGATTCGCGTTCGCCGCGGGGGCGCTGCTGGGCATCTACGCCCTCGGCCGCGGCAACGTTCTCCTCTTCGCTCCGCCCGCGTTCTTCTGGCTGATCGCGGCCTGGGGGGATCCCGTGCTTCCCCGCCTCGGCCGCTGGCGGGACGGCCTCGCCGGGGGAATCGCCCTCGCGGCGGGCACGCTGCTTTTCATCCTGCCGGCCACGATCCACAACGCGCGCAGTGGCGACGCCGCGTTTCTTACCACGAACGGCGGTCTCAACTTCTACATCGGGAACGGTCCGATGGCGTCGGGCGGGCACGAGACGCCGGTGCTGTACGTCACGCGGGACGACGGCACGGTGGAGACGATCACCGCCGACCTCCACAAGGACGTCGAGTGCCGGACGGAGGCGGAGCGCGTCCTCGGTCGATCTCTGACCTACACGGAGGTGTCCTCGTTCTACCTCGCGGAGACCCTCCGGTTCATCCGAGCGAATCCGGGTACGTTTCTCTCCCGGTTGGTGATGAAGTTCACGCACTTCTGGAGCACGTACGAAGTGCCCCAGATCGAGCACTTCGGCTACTTCCGCCAGTTCTCCCGGGTGCTGGGAGGGCCCACGTTCTCCTTCGGCCTCTTGGGTCCGCTCACGGTGATCGGAATGGCCTTCGCGCTGCGCGAGTGGCGGCGCTGGAGCCTTCTGTACCTCTTCGTGATCGCGTACTCCACCTCGGTGATCCTCTTCTTCGTCCTGGCCCGCTACCGGCTGCCCATCGTGCCCGCCCTCTTTCCCTTCGCCGCGTACGGTCTCCTGGAGATCATCGATGCCGTCCGGGGGGGGAGGTGGCGGCGCGCGGGCGGAGCGGTCGCGGCGGCCGTCCTCGTCGCCTGGCTGATGCAGGCCAACTTCTACGGAGTCGACGAGTCGAAGGGCATTGCCCAGATCCTCTACCGGCACGGCATCGTGGCCGACACGAACGGCGACTACGAGGAGGCGATCGGTCACTACCGGGACGCCCTCGCGCTGAAGCCCGACTACGACAAGTGCCACCTGAACCTGGGCGTGGATCTCGCGCGGACCGGCCACCCGGACGAGGGCATGCGACACTTCCAGATCGCGGAGCAGCTCAACCCGGACTACTATCGCGCCCCGTTCAATCGGGGGGCCCTGCTGGACGAGCTCGGCCGCTTCGAAGAGGCCCGCGCGGCGTACGCGCGCTCCGTCGAGATCGAGCCCCGGTATCTGCTCGGCAAGGTCTCCCTGGCGGAGATGGGGCCGGCGAGACCGACACGGCCCGCGCTCTCTACCGGGAGGTGCTCGAGTACGAGGACTGGTGGGAGGGACAGCACAACCCGGTCGCCCGAGCCCGGGCCACCCGGGGGCTCTCCTACCTCGAAGACCTCGACCGTCACCGGGAGCTCGGCCTTTCGGATTGCTTTGCAGCGAGCGAGGAGTTCCGGATCGGAGAGGTGGCCCGCCTTCGCGGAAGGACGGAGACCGCGCTGAACGCCTACCGGGCGTATTTCGAGGAGGGCGGTCAGTGTGCCTTCGCCTACCGAGCCCTCGGCCGCCTCCTCCTGGAGAACGACAAGCTGGCCGGGGCAGAGGACGCGCTTCTCCGGGCGGCGGCGGCCGAACCCCGCCTGCCGGGGGTCCGGTTCGCTCTCGGAATTCTTGCGGCGATCCGGGGGGACGGGCCCGGCGCGATCGAGCAGTTCGAGGCGGAGATTCGAATCTCCCCCGACGATCCCGCCCCGCTTCTGGAGATCGCCCTGGTGCATGAGCGGCTTCTCGGAGAGACGGAGAAGGCCGACGTATGGTTCGAGCGATTCCGACAGGAGGGGGGCGACCCGAAGCTCGTCACGGCGAGACGACGGGGAGGGCGATCGGCCCGTCCGGAGGCCGGGCGGCCATGAGCGTGCGGCTCGCGGCCCTCGTCGCGCTCCTCACCCTGGTGAGCGGTCTCGCCTCCGGCTGCGGCGGAGACGGTCCTCTCGGAGACGCGTCCCGGGACGACTCCTCCCCCGTTCTCGTGATCCTGGGGATCGACGGCCTCGACTGGAACATCGTCGATCCCCTGGTGGCGCAGGGACGGATGCCGGTGCTCGATCGCCTGATGAGGCAGGGGACGCGGGCCGATCTCCTCACTCTCGTTCCGCTCGAGAAGTCGCCCACCATCTGGACGACGATCGCGACCGGCCGACGACCGAAGGAGCAGGGGAGGCCCTTCTTGATCCGGAAGTCGGGAGAGGGCTCCGGAGCGAGGGTCTACAACGCGTGGGATCGAACGAACCGGGCGTTTTGGAACATCCTGCCCGACGAGGGACACTCCGTCGCGGTCATCGGTTGGCTGGAGACGTGGCCGGCCGAGCGCATCGGCGGGATCCTCGTGTCGGACTACGTCCAATACGACATCTCCGAGAG
>JALGZR010000136.1 GCA_025774805.1 bacterium | reverse complement strand
CGGGTCGTGGGAATCAAGAACGTGACTTACAACGAGCCGTTCTTCCAGGGGCATTTCCCCGGTCATCCGATCATGCCCGCGGTACTGATCATCGAGGCGATGGCGCAGGCGGGTGGGGTCCTTCTGCTCAACACGGTGGAGAGGCCGGAGACGAAGCTCATGTACTTCATGGGCATCGACAACGCGAAATTCCGCAAGCCGGTCCGTCCCGGAGACACGCTCCGCTTCGAGCTGTCGCTCACGAAGCTGCGCCGGAAGATCTGCAAGATGCACGGCAAAGCCTACGTCGAGAAGGACCTCGTCGCGGAGGCCGATCTCCTGTCCACCGTGGTCGATCGCGAGGAGTCATGAGCCCCCGGCGCGATCCCTCCACGGTCGTCCTCCCCCGGTCCCGCATCCACGAGACCGCGGTCGTCCATCCGGGCGCCCGTCTCCCCGAGGACGTCACGGTGGGGCCGTTCTGCGTCATCGGGGACGAGGTCGAGCTCGGTCCCGGGTGCAAGCTCGGGTCGCACGTCCGCCTCGACGGTCCCCTGATCGCGGGGGCGGGGAACGAGTTCTTCCACGGGGCGGCCGTCGGGAGCATCCCCCAGGACCTGAAGTACGCCGGAGCCCGCAGCCGGGTGCGGATCGGGGACGGGAACACCTTCCGGGAGTTCGTCACCGTGAATCGCGCCACCGAAGAGGGGGGCGAGACGATCATCGGAGACGCGAACCTGCTGATGGCCTACGTCCACGTCGCTCACGAATGCATCCTCCACGACCACGTCATCCTCGCGAACTCGGTCAACCTCGCGGGGCACGTCGAGATCGAGAGCTACGCCATCGTCGGGGGGATCACCCCGGTGCATCAGTTCGTCCGCATCGGGAGGTACTCGATCGTCGGGGGCGGGTCGCGGGTTCCCAAGGACATGCCTCCCTACTTCAAGGCGGCGGGGAACCCGTTGAGGGTCGTGGGCTTGAACACGGTCGGCCTCGAGCGCAATCGCTTCTCGGCGAACACGCGCCGCGTGCTCAAGGAGGCGTTCCGCCACCTCTACCGCTCGGAGCTCAACGTCAGCCAGGCGTTGGTCAAGATCCGCGCGCTCTTTCCCGGGTATCCCGAAATCGAGCACCTCGTCGGCTTCATCGAGGGCTCGAACCGGGGCATCGTCCGTTAGGGTGCCCCGTGGAGGATCTCCGCACGGGAATCGTCGGCCTCGGGAAGATGGGGCGCCACCACGTCCGGTGCGTGGAGATGGCGCGAGGTCTCGCGCTCGTCGGAGGCACCGACATCGACGGGGCGAAGGCGGAGACCCTCCCCTCCGGCGCCCTCTTCACCTCCAATCTGGACGCACTGATCGCCGAGTGTGACGCGCTCGTCCTCGCGGTCCCCACCGACCGTCACGAGGAGCTCGGAGCGGGAATCCTCGCGGCGGGCCGGCACCTTCTCGTCGAGAAGCCCCTCGCCTCGACCGCCCGCGGATGCCGTGCGCTCGCGGACGCGGCGGCGGCGGCGGGCGTGACCCTCGGAGTCGGTCACGTGGAGCGCTTCAACGGGGCCTACCGGCAGGTGGCCGATCGGGTGGGGCGTCCCCGGTTCGTGGAGGGACATCGACTCGCGGGCTACGATCCCCGGGGGACGGAGGTGGACGTCGTGCTGGACCTCATGATCCACGATCTCGACCTCGTGCTCGATCGCTTCGGAGCGGATCCCGTGCACGTCGACGCCGTGGGCGTCGCGGTTCTCTCGGATCGGGTCGACATCGCGAACGCGCGGCTCGAGTTTCCGGGCGGCGGCCTGGCGAATCTCACCTCGAGCCGGGTCAGCCGCGATACCGTGCGGAAGATCCGCTTCTTCCAGGGCGACGCCTATTTCTCCCTCGATCTGAAGACGCAGGAGGTCGAGGTCTTCTCGCGCGACCCCAGAGTCCGGCCGTGGGGGGTGGCGTGCGAGAAGCGGAAGGCGAGCGCGGGGCACAACCCGCTCGTCGCGGAGCTCGAGGCGTTCGCGGCGGCGGCCGGCGGCGCCAGTGGGCCGACACCCCTGTCTCGGGAGCCTCGGCGTGGACCGGCGGAGCGTCCTGATCCTCACCGGTGAGTCGTCGGGCGATCGAGCCGCCGGTCCGCTCGCCGCCGCCCTGAAGCGACGGGCCCCCGATCTCGAGGTGCTCGCGGTGGGCGGCGAGTCGTTGCGCGCGGCGGGGGCGGAGATTCTCCAGGACATCGACGAACTCGGGGCCATGGGCTTCCTGGAGGTTCTGCGTCAGGTTCCTCGCCTGCATCATCTCGAGGGTCGGCTGCGGCGTCTTCTCGAACGGAGTCCGCCGTCGGTTGTCGTCCCCGTGGACTACCCCGGCTTCAATCTCCGGATCGCGCGCCTGGCCCGCGCCCGCGGGGTTCCCGTGGTCTACTACATCGGTCCCCAGGTGTGGGCGTGGGGCGCGGGTCGCGTTCCGAAGATCGCGGCGAGCGTCGACCGCATGCTCGTGGTGTTCCCCTTCGAGCTGGAGATCTACCGGGACGCCGGCGTGCGCGTCGACTATCCGGGGCATCCGCTGCTGGACGGACTCGACGCGGCCCCCCCCGGAACGGTCCTGCGGGAGGGGGTCGGGATCGAGAACGGCGCACCGGTGCTCGGCCTCCTGCCGGGAAGCCGGCAACAGGAGATCCGGCGCATCCTCCCGGTCATGCTCGAGGCGGCACAGCGGGCGTGGCAGCGGGTCCCCGGGCTCCGGACCGTGGTCAGCCGCGCGGAGTCGGTGCCGGAGAGCGAGCTCCGGCGGGCGCTCGAGCGGGTCCCGGCCGGGAGGGTGGACGTCTGGGAGGGGTCCGCGGCCCCGGTGATCACGGGGGCCGACTTCCTCCTCGTGACCTCGGGCACCGCCACGCTCGAGTCCGCCCTGCACGGAACTCCGCTCGCGGTTCTCTATCGAACCTCTCCGCTGAGCTGGTTCATCGGGCGACGGATCGTGCGGATTCCCCGAATCTCCCTCGTGAACATTCTCGCCGGAGAGGATCTCGTGGCGGAGTTCCTTCAGGGCGAGGCCGAACCGGTTCGGGTCGCGGAGCACGCAATCGGTTACCTGTCCGACGGCCCGCGCCGGGAGGCGCTCTCGTGGCGGCTCAGGGCGCTGCGCGACCGCCTGGGCGAGGGGGGAACGGCGAGCCGGGCGGCGGGAATGGTCTTGGAGGAGATCCGGTGAGGGGAATCGCGGGACGCTTCGTCGCGGGGCCGCTCACCCGGGCCGCGATCTCGATCGGTCATCTTCCCCTTCTCGCGGTGGGGCGGACCTGGACGATCCGCCACGTCGGACGCGAGCGCGTGGACCGGGCCCGGCGGAGTCCGGGTTGCGTGCTCTACGTCTTCACGCACGGAGTCCTCCTGCCGCTCGCGTTCACGCACCGCCGGCGGGACGTCCAGGTGCTGATCAGCGAGAGCCGGGACGGCGAGGTCATCGCGCGGATCACGCAGGCGCTCGGCTTCGGATCGGTTCGCGGGTCGAGCAGCCGGGGAGGGGGGCGGGCGATCGGCGGCCTCACCCGTCGGGCCCGGCAGGGGTACGATCTCGCGATCACCCCCGACGGGCCCCGCGGCCCCCGGGGCTCGGTGAGCCCGGGCGCCTGGCTCGTGGCCGGGCGGAGCGGCGTTCCCATCATTCCGGTGGGGGTGGCGGCGGACCGGGCGTGGCGGCTCCGCTCGTGGGATCGGTTCCTCGTTCCCAAGCCGGGGGCGTGGGTCTGGGTCGTCTACGGGGAGGCGGTCCGTCCCGATCCCGCGCACAAGGGCGAAGACCACACGGACGGATGCCCGCGCATCGAGACCGACCTGGCCCGAGTGGAAGAGGAGGCGGACGCCTACGCGAACGGCCGCGCGCGGCCGCTCCGCCCCCTCCGAGTGGCGGCGTGAGCGCGGCGCTCGGCCTCTACCGTCTCGCCGGCCGCCTCGGCTGTCGGCTCGGTCTCCCGTCCCTCGTGCTGCGGGGCCGCCCCGAGGAGCTGCGGGAGCGGCGCGGTCTCTGTCCTCTGGGAGGAGATCCCCCGCCGCTCTGGATCCATGCCGCCTCGGTCGGGGAGCTCTCCGCGGCGTCCCCGCTCGTCGAGGGGATCCGCCGGGGAGCCGGGGCGCGAGTCGCGCTCTCGGCCATGACCCGCACGGGGAAGGAGCGCGCGCAGCGTCTGCGGCCCGACGTGGGTCCTTTCCACCCGCCGCTCGACGCGCCGGGACCGGTTCGCCGCTGTCTCGATCGGCTTCGACCCCGCGGCCTCGTGGTCCTGGAGACCGAGCTCTGGCCGGTGCTTCTGCTCGGGCTCGACGCCCGCGGCGTCCCCTGGGGCATCGCGAGCGCACGGCTCTCCGATCGGGCCCAGCGCCGGATGCGCCGCGCGGGGGGACTGTTCCGGAGGGTGCTCGGCACCGTGGGTGCGGTCGGTGCCCGGACGCCCGAGGACGCCGCGCGCTTCCGGGCGCTCGGCGTGCCGCCCGATCGGATCCGCGTGACCGGGGACCTCAAGGAGGACCGGCCGTCCACTCCCTTCCGGCCCCCGCCCCGGGGGAGACCCCGCTGGCTGGCCGCCTGCACGCGGCCGGGGGAGGAGGAGATCGTGCTCGACGCGCTCCGTCTCCTCGCGGAGGAGCTGCCGGCCGGTGAGCTCGTTCTCGCGCCCCGCCATCCGGAGCGGTTCGAGGCGGTGGCGGATCTCGCCTCGGCGCGCGGTCACCGCGTGCGCCGCTGGAGGGAGAGGGAGGATCCCCTGCCCGAGGGCGAGTGGGTCGTCACGTTGCTGGACGAGATGGGAGTCCTCGAAGAGGCGTATCGACGGACCTCGGTGGCGTTCGTCGGGGGATCGCTCGCTCCCTTCGGAGGCCACAGCCCGCTCGAGGCGGCGGCGGCGGGTCGACCCGTGCTCTTCGGACCCCACGCCGGGAATTGCCGTGAGATCGTCGACGCGCTGGAAGAGGGGGGAGCGCTGATTCGAGTCGCGAACGGGCACGACCTGGTCGAGGCCGTTCTCCGTCTGACCCGGAGCCCGGAGGACGCGGAGCGGCAGGGACGCGCCGCCCATCGCGTGCTGGCCGAGCGCGCCGGAGCGACGCGGCGGACCCTCGAGTTCCTCCGGGAGCGGGGGGTCACGGAATGAGCTACCCGATCGTCGATCTGCGGGGGGCGCATCGGATCGATCCGGCGGCACGGGGACGTCTCGGAGGTGGTCTCCCCTCGAGGCTCTACGGGTGGGGCGCCGCCGCGGTTCGCTTCCTGTGGGACTCGGGACTTCGGAAACCGCACCGGGTCGCGCTTCCCGTCATCTCCGTCGGAGCCCTGACGGTCGGAGGGAGCGGCAAGACGCCCGTCGTGCGGTGGATCGCACGGAAGCTCCGGAAGCGGGGGAGGCGGCCCGCGATTCTCTCCCGCGGGTACCGGGGCCGGGGGGGCCCTCGACCGCGGGTCGTGGATGCGTCGCGTCCGGATGCGGAGCGCGACGGGGACGAGCCGGCCCTCCTCGCGCGCTCCCTCCCGGATGTCCCCGTCGTCGTGAGCCCGGATCGCGTGCGGGGGGCGGAGATCGCCCGCCGTCGGAACGCCGACGTGCTGCTGCTCGACGACGGGTTCCAGCACCGCCGGATGCACCGGGATCTCGACGTCGTTCTCTGGGACGAGGGCGCCGTGGGCTCGAGGGGACGGCTCCTCCCCGAAGGCTTTCTCCGGGAGCCGATGTCGGCGCTCGCCCGGGCGGATCTCCTGCTGCGGATCGACCGGGGGAACGGGCTTCCCCCGGCGCCTCCTCTCGGCCCGCCCCCGGAGCGGACGTTCTGCGCACGCCTGGTCTGCGGGGCCCGCCAGAGGCTCGAAGAGGGGATGAAGGTGCACGCTCTGTCGGGGATCGCGGATCCGGCATCGTTCGAGCGCGCGCTGGCCGACCTCGGTCTCGAGGTGACCGGGGCGACCCGGCACGCGGATCACCATCGCTACTCGGCGGACGAGGTGCGTCAGGCGGCGCGGCGGGGGGGCGAAGAGGGCGCGGGCTACCTCGCGGTGACGGCGAAGGACTTCGTCCGCTGGCCCCGGGACTGCGATCCGCCCCTGCCCGTTCCCGCCGTCTTCGATCTGGAGGTCGAGGTGGAAGCAGAGGACCGTTTTCTCCAAACGCTGGAGAGCGTGCTGGCGGGGGAGGAGAGATGAAGGTCGTTCACGAGACGACGACGCTCGTGCTGGGCTCGGGAATCGCCGGTCTGACGTTCGCGCTGAAGGCGAGCCGCCACGGGGACGTCCTCATTCTGACCAAGAAGGAGCGCACCGAGTCGAACACGAACTTCGCTCAGGGCGGGGTCGCTTCGGTCATGGATCCGACCGATCGCTTCGAGCTGCACGTGGAGGACACGCTTCGGGCCGGTGCGGGGCTCTGCCGCCGGCGCGCGGTGGAGTCGGTCGTGCGTGAAGGCCCCGATCTCGTGCGCGAGCTCATGGAGCTCGGCGCGCAGTTCAGCCGGGAGAGCGGAGGGGGTCTCGCGCTGGGACGGGAGGGAGGCCACAGTCGCCGGCGGATCGTGCACGCGAAGGACCTGACGGGACGGGAGATCGAGAGGACGCTGCTCGCCGCGGTGGAGGAGAACCCGCGCATCCGCCTGCTCGAGAACCACCTCGCCCTCGATCTCTGGGTCGGGCCGGATCGAGGCACCGGTCGCTCGCGCTGCTGGGGCGCGACGTACTTCATCCCTCCCACCGGAGAGACCGGGGCCGTCCGGGCCCGACAGACCCTTCTGGCCACCGGGGGAGGGGGGAAGGTCTACCTCTACACGACGAACCCGGACATCGCGACGGCGGACGGGGTCGCCATGGCCGCGCGGATCGGCGCGCCGATCGTCAACCTCGAGTTCGTCCAGTTCCATCCGACCTGCCTCTACCACCCCGACGCGAAGTCGTTCCTCATCTCGGAGGCCGTGCGCGGAGAGGGCGCCGTGCTCCGGAATCTGGACGGAGAGGACTTCATGCGGGGGAAGCACGAGCTCGCTTCGCTCGCCCCGCGGGACATCGTGGCCCGCGAGATCGACCGTCAGATGATCGGCCGCGGAGAGAAGCACGTGCTCTTGGACGTCTCTTCCATCGGCGAGAAGAAGTTCCGGGAGCGCTTCCCCACGATCTCCAAACGTCTCCGCGAGTTCGGAATTCGTCCCGGGAGGGATCCGATCCCCGTGGTTCCGGCGGCGCACTACCTGTGCGGCGGGGTGGGGGTGGACCTCGACGGACGGACCGAGGTCGACGGGCTCTCGGCCGCGGGCGAGGTCACCTGCTCGGGCGTGCACGGCGCGAACCGTCTCGCGTCGAACTCGCTGCTCGAGGCTCTCGTGCACGCGGAGCGCGCGGCGGCCGTCCCCCCGGCGGACGACCCGGGCGACGCGCCTCCCCCGCCGCCCGCGCCCGGCACCGAGCCCCCCGCCCCTGACGTGGGAGTCATTCTCGATCACGAGTGGGACGGAGTCCGCCGCCTCCTCTGGGACTACGTGGGACTCGTCCGGACCTCCGAGAGGCTGGATCACGCGATCACCCGCCTGGCGCTCACCCGGGACTGGTCGGAGGATCTCTTCCACCGCTACCGGCCCTCCCGCGATCTGGTGGAGCTCCGCAACATCGCGCTCGTGGGGCTCCTGCTCGCCCGCTCGGCCCGGCACCGGCGGGAGAGCCGGGGTCTCCACTACCTCACCGATGCGTCGCCCCCCGACCCCTCGCCTCGGGAGACCTGGGCCCGTCTCGCCGATGGCGAGATCCGGGTCGAATCAAGGGATCTGCCGGCGTGAGAACTCTCTTGATGGAATCGGTGTTTCATCCGATAAACAGACAAGTTCCGAGTGGCCCGGGTCGTGGACCCGGAGCCCGAGGGAGTTGTGTACCATGTTCGAGCCGAGACCCGACGACGCGCGCCTTCGCGCCATCCTGAAGAAGGATCCCCGCTATCGCCGGGGGGCCTACGACTTCACGCGGCGTGCCGTGAGCTTCGCCAGCGAGGTGTATTTCGCGACCGGAACGCACGTGACCGGACGCGAGCTGTTGGAGGCGATCCGCCGGTTCGCGCTCGACCGATACGGTCTGATGACCCGCGACGTGTTCGAAGCGTGGGGTGTCCGGGCCACCGAAGACTTCGGAGAGATCGTGTTCAACCTCGTGGACGCCGGTCTCCTGTCCAAGACGGCCGAGGACAGCCGGGACGACTTCCGCGCGGTGTACTCCTTTGACGAGGCCTTCCGCCCCTCCGACTACTGGGAAGAGGTTCTCGAGTCGGTCGGGTAATGCCGCGGGAGGAGACGGTCTCCCGTCCGGGAGTGCGGCGGCGATTCCTCGCGCGCGCCCTTCGGCCCGACCGGAGAGAAGCTTGTCGTTACTTCGTGCTTTCGATCCGCTGATCCTCCACGCCGTGGAATCCTTCCTGGGACGCGGCCGTCCCGGGCCGGCGCTCAGCTTCGGCGAGTCGCTCGACGGGACGCCTCGCCCGAGTGCATGTGCTCGCGAGCCCCTCCTGCGCCGCCGTTCTGTCGGGCCGGCCGGAGATCTTCGAAGCGATTCCGTGGGACCCGGACGAGGGTCCGCTTCTCTCCAGCGAGACGCGGGCGGTCGTGCGGCGGCTGCGGAATCATCCGTTCGACCTGGCCGTCGCGCTCGACTCGGGCGACGACCGGCGCGCCCGCGTGATGGCGGCCCTCTCGGGCGCGCGTCTCCGGGTGGGCATCCATCCCCGGGGGAGCGACCCGACCCTGAATCTGGTCGTGGCCCAGCCCGTGAACGAGGGCTACCGCCCGGTCCAGAGCCTGGAGTTCCTCGCCTTCCTCGGGATCCCCCGGGAGAGCCTCGCCCCGGGGTGGGAGATCCCGCGGGCCGATCGGGAGTACGCGCGTCGGCTTCTCGACCTGCGGCGAAACGGGCGGGACGGGTGGCTCCTCGGAGTCGACCCGGGCGAGGCGCCCTCCGGGGCGCGGCCGTCCCCCGGGAAGCTGGCGTGGCTCGTCGATCGGATCGCCGAGCAGCGTGGGGCACTTCCCATCATACTAAGCGAGGATATGTCAGCTCCTTACGTCCAGGAGCTCAGAAAGCACCTGAGAACTGTTCCCCTCGAGGCCTCGATCCGGGGGATCCGGGACATTCTCTCGTTCATCCGCTGCTGCGATCTCTTCCTGGCCGGGAACACGAGCCTTTTCCACTTCGCGACGGCGCTCGACGTTCCCACGCTCGGCCTCTTCGGCGGCCTGGAGGAGGCGCGGTGGGTCCCCGAGAACGCTCCGCGCTGCCGGGTGATTCGCCTCCGGCGCGGGGAGACGGTCCACGAGCGCGACTTTCTGCGTCACGTGGACGACGTGCAGCGCGCGGATTTCGCGGATCTCCCGATTCGCCTGAGGATCTCGGACGAGCCGCGTCACGAGTCGGAGGCGACCGCCCCGCTCCCCGAGGAGGGGGCGACGCGAGCCTGACGCCGGCCTGCGCTCTTTGCCCGCCTCGGCCGCGGCAGCGGCGCGTCGCTCCGGCCCGGAAGGGCGGCCTGGGCGCGTTGGCGTTGTCCCTTCGAAGAGCTTTCCGGTACCCTTCCCGGTCATGATTTCCGACGCGAAGATCCGACTGCTGCGCCGCGTGATGCGCCACGGCCGCCTTCTGGCCGTGGTCTTCGCGTTCACGTTCCTCTACGCGCTCGTGTCGGGGGTCTCGCTCGGCATGATCCTGCCGTTCGTGGACCTCCTCTTCTCGGGCCAGGAGCCCGGGCCGCCGCCTCTCTCGGAGACGGCAGGGGTCCTCGAGCGGCTCCGTCACGACATCCAGGGCGCCGCGGTCGCGTGGTTCTTCGCGGGGGAGCCGCGCGATGCCCTGGGGAGGATCTGCGGCTTCCTCGTCGCGGCCTTCGCGGTCAAGGGGATCTTCGGCTTCCTGCTCGCGGTCTTCTCCGTGACGCTGGAGGAGCGGGTTCTCAAGGATCTCCGGGACGATCTCTTCGTGCACCTGCAGGGGCTCTCGATGCGGTGGTTCTCCGGCCGCCGGGCCGGGGAGCTCCTCTCCCGGGCGACGAACGACGTCGCGGTGGTTCGCAAGGCGGTCTCCAGCCTCTACCGGAGTCTGCCGCGAGACGTCCTCCTGGTGATCGTCTACCTCGGCATCGTCTTCCTGGCGAGCTGGCGGCTCGCGCTGCTTTGCCTGATCGTGTTTCCGCTTCTCGCGGCCATCATCGCGTTGATCGGCCGGCGCATCCGGCGTCATTCGAGCCGGGCTCAGGCGCACATGGGAGATCTCTCGAGCGTCTTCCAGGAGACGATCGGAGGAATCCGCGTCGTCAAGGCCTTCGGCGGGGAGGACTTTTCCGCACGCCGCTTCCTGCGCGTCACGGAGACGTACCTGCGGTCGATCGTCCGACTGCGCCGGATCGCGTCGCTCGCCAGCCCCACCGCGGAGATGATGGGTGCGGTGGGGGCGGTGATCGTACTGTGGGCGGGAGGAAACCAGGTGCTCGGGGGCACCGGTCTCTCCGCCACCTGGTTCGTGATCTTCCTGGCGGCGATGGTGTCCCTGATGCAGCCCGTCCGCGGGCTGACGCAGATCCACACGCACCTCCAGGAGGGGGATGCGGCCGCGGCGCGCGTCTTCGAGATCCTCGACACCCCGCCGAGGATTCGCGACCGCGAGGGCGCGCGGACGTTCGAGGGGCTGCGCGACGCGATCCGCTTCGAGAACGTCTCCTTCGAGTACGACCCGGACCTTCCCGTGATCCACGGGGTCGACCTCGTGATCGGGAGGGGCGAGGTCGTCGCGCTCGTCGGGCCGAGCGGCGCGGGCAAGTCGACGCTCGTGGACCTGATCGCCCGCTTCCACGATCCCGACTCGGGACGCGTGACGATGGACGGGGTCGATCTGCGCGATCTGCGGATCGACAGCCTGCGGCGCCGCCTCGGAATCGTGACGCAGGAGACGATCCTCTTCCACGACACGATTCAAGCGAACATCGCGTACGCGGATCCGGATCCGGACGAGAGCCGCGTGATCGCGGCGGCCCGGGCGGCGAACGCGCACGAGTTCATCGAGGCCGGCCCGCAGGGCTACCACACGGTGATCGGAGACCGGGGCCTCCGTCTCTCCGGCGGAGAGCGGCAGCGTCTGTCGATCGCGCGCGCGATCTACCGGAATCCCGAGATCCTGATCTTCGACGAGGCCACGTCCTCCCTGGACAGCGAGTCGGAGTCGAAGGTCCAGGAGGCGATCGACCGACTCATGCAGGGGCGGACCACCGTCGTGATCGCCCATCGCCTCTCGACGATCCGCCACGCGGACCGGATCGCCGTGCTCGAGCGGGGTCGCGTCGTCGAGATCGGGACGCACGACGAGCTCCTCGTTCGCGGGGGTCTCTACGCCCGGCTCTGCGAGCGGCAGTTCGCCGTTCCGCTCGCGCCCGGAAAGACGGGGACGTGAACGATCCCGGGGCCATCCTGGTCTGCCGGCTCTCGGCGCTCGGAGACATCGTGCTGACGTTGCCGGTCGTCGCGGCGATTCGAGAGCGCTTCCCCCGCGCTCACCTCGCGTTCCTCGCTCGGGAGCCCCACGGGCGCGTACTGAGGAGCGTGCCCGCGGTGGACGCGCTGCACCTCTGGCCGGGACCGGGGCGGGAGCTCCCGGCGGAGATCCGGTCGCGCTCCTGGAGCCTGGTGATCGACCTCTCGGTCACGGGACGCAGCCGGCGGCTCCTCCGGCGTGTCCGCGCCGCGCGCCGCCTCCGGGCGCGCAAGGAGACGCTGCGGCGCCACGCCTTCGTCCGGCTGCGGGCCTGGGGGGGCGACCGGGTGTCGATCTCTCCGGCCGTCGATCGGACGTTCGCCGCGGTGCGGGAGCTGGGACTCCGGAGGAACGGACGGCTCCCTCGCTTCGACCTGCCGTCGCCGCCTCGCGACGGACCGGTGCTCCTCGCTCCGGGCGGGGGACGGGCCACGAAGCGCTGGCCGGCGGACCGCTTCGCCGCGGTGGCCCGCGCTCTCGCCGACGGAGGACGTTCCGTCCTCCTCCTCGGATCGGAAGGTGAGCGCGCCCTTCTCGAGGAGATCGCCCGGGACATCCCGGAGGACGGGAGGGAGATCGTGGCCGGGCCCGATCCCGCCGAGCTTCCGGGGATCGCGGCCCGCTGCCCCGTCGCGCTCACGAACGACTCGGGCCTGCTGCACGTGGCCGAGGCAAGTGGCTGCCGCGTGGTGGCGATCTTCGGCCCGACCCACCCGCGCCTCGGCTTCGCTCCCCTCGGTCCCCGCGCCGCCACGCTGCACTCGGGGATCGCCTGCAGTCCGTGCGCCGCCAGCGCGTCGCCGGAGGAGGCGCGACGTGACGCTCAAGACCTGGGAGAAGAGAGGGAAGCGGGTCCTGACCCGCGGACTGGGTCGCGTGCTGCGCGTGCGTCCCGAGGCGGGAGCGCCCCCCGATCTCGCCGGCCTCCGATCGATCCTGCTCGTGCGCCCGCAGAACCAGTTCGGGGACATGCTCCTCGCGAGCCCGCTGTTCCGGGCCGTGCGCGAGCGCGCGCCCGGGGCGCGCATCGATCTCGTGGCGGGCGACGCGAACGTCGATGCGGCGCGCGGCAATCGGCACCTGGACGAGGTCCTCCTCTACGACAAGCAGGAGTGTCTCCGTCGACCCCACCGGGCGAAGCGGTTCGCCGACCGGCTTCGCGACGCCCGCTACGATCTCGCGCTCGTCTCGAGCACGGTCTCGTTCTCGATGACGAGCGCCTGGCTGGCGGTCCTCTCGGGAGCGCGCCGGAGGGCGGGGCGCCCGGGGCCGGGGGGCCGAGGCGCGGGCGTCGCGAGCGATCTCTATCACTGGGTCCTGCCCGAACCGATCGAGGGGCGGCACCAGACCGGAGTGAACCTCGACCTCGCCGCTCCTTTCGGAGTCGCCGGGGAGGACTGGACACCGGAGATCCATCTGACCCCCGACGAGGTCGCGCGGGGAAGGAGGCTGCTCGAGGAGGCGCTCGGACCGCCCGGTGGATCCTCGCGCATCGTCCTGCATCCCGGGGCCGGCAAGGCTCCGAACCGATGGCCCGCGGAGCGCTTCGGGGAGGTGGGCGCGGCGCTCCTCGCCGAGGGCCACCGCGTGGTCGTCACGACCGGTCCGCGGGAGAGCGGCCTCTACTCGCGCGTGAACGCCGGAGCCGGGGCACGGCTTCCCCGCCTTCCCGCCACGGACGTGCGCACGCTCGGCGGCGCGATTCGAGCAGCAGACTTCCTGCTGGCGAACGACACCGGTGTCCTTCACCTGGGCGCGGCCACCGGGACCCCGGCGCTCGGTCTCTTCGGGCCGACGGATCCCGCAATCTGGTGCCCGGCCGCGCCGACCGTGCGCTGGCTGCGCGCCCCCGACGGGGATCTCTCCCGTCTCGAAGTGGACGCCGTCCGGGTCGGGGCACTCGCGTTCGCCGCCGCCCGGGGAGGCCTGGACGGGCTTCCCCGAGAGCTGGCGGCGCCCCCGGGATCGCCGGCGTGACCGGCGCGATCCTCTTCCGCAGCCCCAACTGGCTCGGGGACGCCGTCCTGTCGACCGTCGTTCCGACGGCGCTCGCCCGCAACCCACCCGGGGCGCGCATCGGAGTCCTCAGTCCGCGCGGCCTGGGAGACGTCTTCCGACGCCATTCGGCCGTGAGCGAGGTCCTCGAGTTCGACGCGGGGCGCGAAGTGGACGCGTACCGGAGGGCGGGCTACGATCGCGTCCTGCTCGGTCCCGTCTCCTTCGGCAGCGCATGGCGCGCCTGGAGAGGAGGCGTCCGGGAGCGGCTCGGGTACGCCGGCTCGCGACGGGGGTTTCTCCTCGCCGCGGGCCTGCCGGCGGGGGAGTATCGTCGGGACCGGCACCAGGTGGAGAACTACCGCGCGCTCGCCGCTCTGGCGGGGCGACCGGAGGCGCGAGACGAGCCGAGGGTGGAGCTCGATCCGAGCTGGGTCGAGATGGCCGCCGAGCTCTGGGACGGTCCGGCCGGCCGGGGTCGTGTGGCCCTGCAGCCGGGGGCCACGTACGGTCCGGCGAAGCGCTGGCCGGCGGAGAGCTTCGCCCGGCTGGGACGCCGCCTCCTCGACGCGGGGCGGGCCGTGGCCGTCCTCGGAGGCCCGGGCGACGAGGAGGTGGTCTCGACCACGGTGAAGGGAATCGGGAACGGGGTCCGGGATCTCTCGGGGCGCACTCCGGTCGGCCTGCTGGCCGCGGTCCTGGCCCGGGCCGACCTTCTCGTGACAAACGACACGGGACCGATGCACCTGGCCGCGGCGGTCGGAACCCGGGTCGTCGCGCTTTTCGGATCGACGGAACCGGTTTGGACCGGTCCCCGAGGCGAGGGGCATCGCGTCGTGCGGCACCCCGTCGAGTGCGCACCCTGCTTCCGGCGGACCTGCGACATCGGAATCGTCTGCCTGAAGGAGATCTCCCCCGAGCGGGTGCTCGCGGAGGCGCAGGGAATTCTCCAGGAGGAAGTCGGTTGAGCTCGGAGGATCGGAGCGAGAGGCTCGGGGAGATCCTCGCGAAGTGTACGGGGCGACGCGTGCTCGTCGTCGGGGATCTCATCGCCGACGAGTACGTGTTCGGCGAGACGTCGCGGGTCTCCCGGGAAGCTCCCGTGTTGATCATCCGG
>JALGZR010000048.1 GCA_025774805.1 bacterium | reverse complement strand
AGGGCTCCTGATTCCGGAGGAGACTCGCGCCGCGTTGAGGGGCCGTGCGGTCGCCGCCGAGCGGGCGCGCGCGTGGGAGATCGCGGAGGGACTCGCCCGCCTCTACCTTCGCTACTTCCCCGACGACGTGGAGGTACGGACTGTTCTCGGTCGGGCGCTCGAGGCGCAGGGGAAGGAGTCGCGCGGCGCCCGCGCACGGAATTGAACGGGATCCGCGGCGCGGCGGGCCGCGGCCGGGGCCGGTGAGAAGTGCGGTTTAGCTCGACGCGGACTGGAAGTGCCGATAGAGCCCGAATCGCAGACCCGCGAACACCGGAACCATGAGAATCAGGAAGACGGGAACGCGATCGTGAGCCAGCTCCCAGAGGATCATCCCGATCCACGTGACGCCCACGGCCATCAAGGTCAGACGGTTGGCGCGCAACCAGGCGTCCCGCTGGCGCTCGTCCATCTTCAGCACGTCGATCTCCGATCTCATGGCACCCCTTCCTCCTCGGGGCGCAGCTCGAACAGACCTTCGACCGGCACTCCCAGCTCCCGGGCGATCTTGAACGCCAGCAGGGCCGAGGGGACGTAGTGTCCCTTCTCGATCGCGAGCACCGTCTGCCGGCGCACCCCCACCCGCCGGGCGAGGTCCTCCTGGGTCCACTCGAGCCGTGCCCGATGCTGCCGGATGTGATTCCGCAGACCCATGCGTCGAAATGTACGCTATACCGAACATTCTGTCAAGAAGAACGGACATGCCGGGCGAACCGCCACCCGAGGAGGGGGGTGTCCAGGGGGGCGGGTGGAATCCGACGGGCCGCGGGGCCCGGGGTCGGGCCGACGGCCCCGGACCGAGACGGACGAGAGGAGCGAGAGGCATGAGGGCTCCCGCAGAGGGGGCCGCCCCCCGGGCGGGGTCGGGAACCCCGATTCTCTTCTTCGACGGGGTCTGTGGCCTCTGCAACCGGCTCGTCGACTTCCTTCTCCGCGCGGACCGGCGTCGCCGATTCCGTTTCGCCCCGCTCCAGGGGACGACGGCCCGCGAGCTCCTCTCCCCCTCCCGGCGCGAGCGGGGGATGCAGTCGGTGATCTACCTCGACGAAGCGGGGGTGCGGGATCGGTCGGACGCGGTTCTGGAGGTGTGTCGCCGGCTCGGGGGCGTCTGGTCGATCGCGTCTTTGATGCGGATCGTGCCCCGGCCCATCCGCGACGGAGCCTACGGCGTCCTCGCGAGGAACCGCTACCGGTGGTTCGGCCGTCGGGACTCCTGCCGCGTTCCCGCCGAGCACGAGAGGGAGCGGTTCCTCCCGTGAACGACGCGTCGAGCCCCCTCCGGCGGAACTACTCGATCATCCGATCGATCGTCCGGGCGATGGCGGCGCCCATTTCGGAGCAGCGGTCCGAGCCGCCGAGATCGTAGGTCCTCACCGCCCCCTCTTGGAGCACTCGGGCCACGGCGGCATCGATGGCCCGTCCGACCCCGCGCAAGCCGTCGTCGTCGAACCGGTCTCCCAGCCAGTCGGCCATCATGGCGGCGCTGAGGATCGCCGCGCACGGATTGACCTTGTCCTGACCCGTGTACTTCGGAGCCGATCCGTGAATGGGCTCGAACATCCCGTGGTCGTCTCCGATGTTGCCGCCCGCGGCGAAACCCAATCCGCCGGCCATCATGGCGCCGTTGTCGCTGATCACGTCTCCGACGAGGTTGGGGGCGACCACTACGTCGAACCACTCGGGGCTCTTCGTCTGCCACTGGCAGAACGCGTCGAAGTAGGCGTAGTCACGCTTCACGTCCGGGAACTCCCGTTCGCCGATCCCGTTGAAGATCTCCCGGAAGTACCGGTGCGCCCCCACGATGTTCGACTTCTCGACGCAGTGGACGATCGGATCGTCCGGGCGGCGCCGTCGCGCGAGACGGAAGGCGTAGCGGACGACGCGCTCCGTCGCCTCCTGCGTGATCCGGATGGGGGTCTCCCGCCCGATCTCGTGCCCCTCGTCGTCGTGAAGCGTCTTCGTGATTCCGGTGTAGGCGTCCTCGGTGTTCTCCCGGATCACCACGTAGTCGACCTTGCCCGGTTCCCAGACGTCCTTGAGCACGCCGTGGATGCTCGCGCGAATGCCGGGGAAGAGTTTGACGGGACGCACGTTCGCGTAGAGTCGGAGTCGGCGGCGGTTTCCGATGACCTGGGCGTATCCGGCGAGCTGCGGGCTGTCGTACGGCTTCCCCGGCTTCGTAAACACGTCCTTGCCGTCCACCGTGTGTCCGACGGCGCCGAGCAGGATCGCGTCGGCGTCCCGACATCGCTCGAACGAGCCCTCGGGCCATTCCGTATCGTGCTCGGCGTAGTAGTGACCGCCGCACTCGATCTCTTCGAACTCGAAGGAGCGGCCGAACCGCTCCGCCGCCGTCGACAGGACGAGGACCGCCTGCTCCAGGACTTCGGGGCCCACCCCGTCCCCGGGAAGGGTCACGATGTGATAGGCCGGCTTCGGTCCTCTCTCCTTCATCGTCGATCAGCCCGGCGACGGGGCGCCATCGAATCCCCCCGTGAGTCCGATGATCACCGCCAGGACGACGGCTTGAATGAGCCAGGCGATGACGCAGACTCCCACCGCCCGGCCGATGCTCTCGTAGTCCAGTGCCTGGCGAACCGCGACGACCATGGCGATCAGCATCCAGACGCCTCCGATGATCGCGACGATCGGCGCGAGAGGGGGAACGATGCCGACCACGCGGATCAGACCGGGCGAGCTCGAGAAGCCGATCGTGCGCAAAAGCTGACCGAGGTCCGCCTCCGTCTTCGCCGTGGCCAGGAGCTTGGTCCCGATGACGTACGTCAAGAACGCCCAGAGAAACCATCCGATCAGGGCCCAGAGGACGCCGCCCAAGAGTCCGGTGTACCCGGCCCCCATGGACCCGATCCCCCCTGCGATGCTGGACAGCACGACCACGAGCATCGCCTGTCCCAGGGCCCCGGTGTCGGCCTCGACCTCTTCGTAGAGGCCGGTATCGAGTTTGGCCGCGCGGACGATTCGGCTCCCGATCCCGCTCATTCCTCACCTCCCGACCATTGGCCGTGGATCAGCTTCCAGTCGCTGCCCCGGCGAATCCAGATCTCGATACCCTGGCCGAGAAACGGGCTCGGCGAATTCGGAGACTCCACGACGAGGCGCGACGTGTGCCAGGCGACATCGCCCCGGGAGATCAACTCGGTATGCACCTCCGTCCACTCGGCCGATCCCAGGCGATCGAACATCTTCCCGAACCCACCCCTCGCCTGGTCGATCCCGGTGATCCGGAGTCCCAGGTTCGGGTGGAAGATTCGCAGGTCGGGGGAGGAGTCCAAGACGGACACCAGGGCTTCGACGTCCGCCGCTCGCAGCGCGCTCAGGAGCGATTTGTGGGCATGCAGGACGGCGGACCGATCCTCTTCCGAACTCTGTTGCAGAGTCGGTAGGCGCTTGGGGGGGGAATCCATGCATCCGGAGAGCCCCGAAGTGAACGCCGTCAGCCCGAGACCGGCCGCGATCCACCCGACCCAAATCGGTTTTCGCATACGGCAACCCCCGTGATTCGAGGACGATTCCGAGAGCGTGAGGGTACTGTCTTCCGATCACTTCCTCCACCCCGGAATCGAACGGCGTCGTTCGTCCCGACGAACCGGGGGATGATGCCATGGCCCCGAGCGGAGCGAGCCCACATGGAGAGAATCGAGGAGCTGCGTGAGTGGACCGCTTTCGGGAAGATCCGACCTACCATTGGAAGTTCTTCCGGGCCGTGCATTACGGGACGAGGCGGGGCCGTAGCCCCGTCGCAGGGCGGAAGCGTCCCAACGACGAAGCCAGGCGCGGCTTCGCCGCTGCCGTAGCAGAGGCTGGTGAGAAACGCAGGCTAGGTTTCGGGCGTTTCCGCCTCGACCGGTTCCGGGGCCGGGGTCGGTTCCGGCGCGTCCGGCGCGGTCGCCGGCTCCGGGGGGGCAGCCACCGGCTCCGGGGCGGCCTCGGTCTCGAGCTCGCGAACGAGAGCTCCCGTGCCCTGGATCCGGTAGAGCGTCATCGCCTCCTGTACCGTCTCCGGGTCGAAGGTCCCTCCCTGGCACTCGGCCTCGTGCTTCATGTACCTGCGACTCTGCTCGAGCGTGAGAGGCAGCGCGGTGAAGACGCCCTCGGCGATTGCCGCGTCGCCCATGATCTCCATGGGAAACACGATCTCGCCGTCTTCGACCTTGATCTGGATCGTCTGGAACTCCTTGTCGGAGGCGAGCTCCATCCAGCATCCGCGCTTCTTGCACACGCCGACGACGGCCCCTTCGACGCGCACGGTCTCGCCGAGGTACTTGTCCGGTGCCTCCAAAAGCTCGCTGATGAGAGTGAGATCCTCCGGATCGGAGACCCCCTTGCCGTAGACGCGCTCTTCGGCCTCGGGCGCGCCCGCTCCCAGGAGACCGATCGACAACAAGATCAGAGAGCCGGTGCTTCGGAATGTCATGGAGAGCTTCTCCTGTCGGGATGTTCTGAAACCTCGGCGCCGGGGCGACCCGCGGCATCCGCCGCGGCGGCCCGTCGATGTCCGGAGCAAGATACGGCGCCCGCTGCGGGGGGACCACCGAGTATACGGGTCGCGAGCGGGAAAGAACACCCGCCGGGGCCGCCGGATCCGGCCCGCCGGCGCCGTGCTCCTTCAGCGCAGACGAACCACCTTGCGGGTCGTCTCGAAGTCCCCGGCCCGAACCTGCACGAAATAGACGCCGGCCCCGACGCGCCGCCCGTCGCGGTCCGCGCCGTCCCACTCGATCCGGTGAGCGCCTCGCTCCCGCGTCTCGTCGACCAGTGTGCGCACGAGTCGCCCTCCGATGTCGTACACCTGGACGAGCACGTCGGTCCGGCCCGGCACCTCGAGCTCGACCGTCATCCGATCCCGGGACGAAGCCGGATTCGGGAACGGTGCTCCCAGCGAGAACGCGGTCACGCTCGACTGGAGCTCCTCCCTCACCGCGGCGAGGTATTCCGGCGGTCCGGCCGCGATCGTCCACGTCCGCTCGAAGCGATCCCGGGTCACGGTTCCCGTGAGCCCACCGGTCTCCAGGAGGTCGACGCGCACCGAGCCCTTGCCCTCGAAGGCCACCACGCGCCACCCGGCGGGAGGCTCCCGCTCCGCCTCGAAGTCGATCCGGAAGGCCCGATTCCGCTGATCGGACTCGAAGACCATCTCCCACCTCGTCCCCGAGGCGGTGGCGGCGCGGTAGTCGGTGAGGAGACGCTCCCCGTTCCCATCGACGAAGGAGAGCGTCGCATAGCCCCCGGGGGGAAGCGGCGGATCGGAGAAATCGAACGGGTCCCTCACCGCCGTCGCGCCGGACCGGAACCCGAAGCGGTTGTCGGAGTCCACCAGAGAACCGACCGAGGCGAGCGCGTGGATGCACCAGCCGGCCTCCCCTTCGGCCGGCCGTCCCGGCGCGCGGGGGCTCGGAGAGGGAGTGGGCGACGACCGCGGCGGGACCTGGATCACCTTGATGCCGGGGCCGTTGTTCATCACCCAGTAGCCGGTTCCGGGAGACAGACTCGTGTTCCCCGCGATGTACCCCGTGCTGCCGTAGCTGATGAAGTTCTGCTCCACTCCCGCGGGAATCACGAGATCGCTCACGGCCACCGGGAAGGCGAACGGATTCGCGATCTGGTTGAAGCCCTCCTGCAGTGTGAGCCGGAAGTTCTCGGCGAGGTCCGTGGAGCGACCGTTTGTCAGGATGTTGGCCGCGTCCTTCGCGATGATCCAGAACCCCTGACCCGGCGAGGCGGAGCCCGCGCTGGGCGGCTCGTCGTAGGCGTTGGCCGCGGCGTTCCAGGTGCCGTAGCGCCACACGCTGGTGACGTAGTCGCCCAGCTCGTCGAACACGGAGGTGGGGCTCGAGTTGGAAGCCCGGAAGGGAATCCCCGCCATTTGGTAGACCGACGGGGAGAGAGAGACCACGAGCTCGTTCGCCAGGTTGACGGAGACGCTCTGGACCGCCGTGGTCGGAGCTCCGCGGGGAACGGTCACGACGTTTCCGGCGAAGTCCGCCTCCACGTAGTACTGGATGCCCCGGCGCGTGACCGACCCCGCGGGAATCGTGGCCTGCCACTGCCGCGAGCCGGCCGGGGTCTCGGTCATGGGGGCGCTCAGCCAGCTCGTGCCCCCGCCCTCCCGGTAGAAGAGCGTCACGGGATTCGGCTTGCCGCGGAGGTTGGCCGTGATCAAGACGGCAGCGTTCGCGGTCGCCGACGTCACGGGCAGGACCGGCTCGGGACGGAAGCTGATCGCGGAGAGCGGTACCCCGGACGCTCCCCGGGGGGTGACCTGGCCCGTCGACCAATCGATCGTCGCGAGGTTCCAGTCCGGGCCGTCCGGGACGATCGTGTACCCAGTTCCCTCCTCGTCGAATTCCAGAGCGTTGTCGGCCCCCGTGTCCAGGTCGAAACGGTACGTCACCGGACCGTTGGGAAGAGCAACGAAGTAGATGGGAGTATCATTGGTCTTTACGAACAGGCTGTCTTCGTGCGTGAACGCGAGTCCGGTGGCGCGAGAAAACTTCACGCCCAGGCCCACGGGACTGAACTGACCGGTTTCGGTATCGATGGTCCAGAGATCGTCGAATCCTCCCCCGGGCCAGCCGGCTTCGCTCCAACCGTAAAACGTGCCGTCCGCCGAGAACGTCGCATCGGGAATGTGGTGGTCGTGCGTGCTTCCGATTGCCGTCGCCCGCGCGGTTTCCGGGTTGATACGCAGCACGCGACCGTCGTTGCCGGTATCCGAGTTCGCGACCGCGAACAGCTCCCCCGTGAGGGGATGAAACGCCATCGCTCCGATTCTGGTGAACGGCACCCCGCCCGCGTCCGAGATCACGCCGATGGAGTCGATCACCGCCCCCGTCTCCGGATCGAGAGTGCCGAGAACGGCCTCCGGGAGCTGCCCTCTTCCGCTCACTCCGTACAGCCGCAAGCTCGTCGCGGCCTCCAGCGCAACCACCGATCCCAGTAGCACGCAGAGGGCCGTGATCACGCCCCGACGCTCGATCGAACTCATGGCAAATCTCCTCCCCGGCGCCTCTCCCACGTACGGTGGGCCGGTTCGCTCTCGTCCGTTCGAAGCCGCACCCGACCCCCCGTGCCGGCCGTCCTGCGGTCTCGGCCAGTTCGCAGTCTGGCACACCCCTCCGATCGACACAAGACCGACAAATCCTTATGGCATAGGGACTTAGGGCGATGCTCTCCGGCCTCCGGGAGCGGCCGCACCTCCCCCCCTTGAAACTCGGGGACCCGATTCGCTAGTCTCGTTGGAAACAGGGGGTTGGCGGCGTGCCGTCGTCCGGGAGGTGACCTCTGAGAGCTTCCGCGATTTCCGTCCTCTTGATTCCGGTCCTGGCCGGCCCCCTGACCGCTCGTACCTGGCAGATCCTCCCCGACGGCTCCGGCGACTGCCCCACGATCCAGGCCGGGATCGACTCCGCCGCGGTGGGGGATACGGTTCTCGTGGGCTGCGGGAGCTACTACGAACACGATATCGTGCTGAAGGCGGGAATCGTCGTCCGCAGCGCGGACGAGGCTGCGAGCTGCGCGACCGTCGATGCGCAGGGCCTCGGCCGCGTCTTCGTCAGCACGGGCCTGGCCGATACCACCCGGCTCGCGGGATTCACGATCACCGGCGGCCAGGGGCTGCCGGGCACCGGGTACGGCGGCGGCGGGATTCACTGCACCCAGTCTCCGCTGCACGTCTCGCACTGCGTCGTCACCGGAAACACCTCGGAGTTCGGAGGGGGAGTCGGCTGCTACGAGTCCTCCCTCGTCCTGGAGAAGTGTCGCATCGAAGCGAACCAGGCCACGGGCATATCCTGGGCCGCGGGAGGCGGGATGTTCTGTCGGGAGTCGGATCCGGTGCTTCAGAACTGCGATTTCGTCTCCAACACGGCCTTCGGCCTGGTGCTCCCGGGGGACGGCGGAGGCATCTTCTCGGAGAACTCGGATCTCGAGGCGATCGACTGCTCCTTTCAGGGCAACGCGTCCGGGGCGGGCGGAGGAGGCTTCTATTCCTACTCCTTCGACAACTCGATCCTGACCGGGTGCACCTTCTCGGGGAACCGGTCGGAGGGCGGCGGTGGAATGTACTTCGAGACTTCCTATGCCCAGCTCAACGACTGTGTCTTTGACAGCGACTCCGCGTCCACCGGCGGCGCCCTCTTCATCGCTCTGTGGTCCTCTCCCGGGATCAGCGACTGCCTCTTCACGGGCAACAAGGCCGAGCCTTACTCAGGAGGGGCCATCGCGTGCTGGCAGTCCTCGCCCTACATACTGGGCTCCACGTTCTTGGAGAACTCGGCCGGTCTCGACGGGGGCGCGATGATCTGCAACAGCACGTGCCTGGCGACGATTCGGGACTGCCGGTTCATCGGAAACACGGCGGGAAGGAGCGGCGGCGCAATCCGCAGCTTCGATGCCACGCAGGTCGATGTCGCCACGTCCACCCTCACCGGGAACTCGGCCTCCGTCCTGGGGGGCGGGATCTCCACCGAGCTCTCGGGACCCCTGATCATCAAACAGACGATCGTCGCGTTCAGCGCTCTCGGGGAGGGGGTGGCCTGTACCGCTTCGGACAACGTCACGGTGAGCTGCAGCGACATCTACGGGAACGCGGGGGGGAATTGGGTCGGCTGCCTGACCGACCAACTCGTGAGCAACGAGAACATCGAGGCGGATCCTATGTTCTGCGATCCGGGGAATGACAACTATTTCGTCCGCACCAACTCCCCCTGCCTTCCCCAGTACAACGCCTGCGGACTGCTCATGGGGGCCCACGGATCCGGTTGCGGCCCGGGGCTGTCCGCGGGGAGCTCCGTCGAACCCTCGAGCTGGGGGAAGGTCAAGGCCCGGTACCGCCGCTAGGAGGGAGGAGGGCGGAAGGGACAGGTCGGAATCGGGAGGGGGGTCGCCCCGATCGGAGCGACCCCCCTTTCTTGCAGGCGCTTTCTTTGAGGCCTTCGTCTCCGGCCTGTTTCCCGTCGATTCGGGCTCGGTACGGCCGTCGGTCCCGGGTCGCCGGACCTGCCAGCGGACCGCGGGGGCGGTCCGTTATTAGGGTCACCCTCCGCGACCGGGCCGTTCCCCACCGGTCACGGCGCCGAAGTCCGGCCTCGGCGTTACGCCTCGACCTTGACCACGTTCTCCGCCGCCGGCCCCTTCGTGCCCTGCACGACGTCGAACATCGCCGAGTGGTGGACGAAGACGTCCTTCTCGCCATCCTCACGGGAGATGAAGCCGAAGCCCTTATCGTCGTTGAACCATTTCACGCTACCGGTCGTTCGCATGCCCGGTGCTCCTCAGGGTTTTCGAATGGTCGCGTCCGGACATGCCGTACTTACCGGTACTGCCGCACTACGACTACTCGTGTTCGCGGGAAACCGCCCGCGTCGGTGGCGCTCCCAGCCATCGGGCGCGCCGAAACGTGGCGCTCCGCCCCCGCGTTCCGGGGCAACACGCTGCGTGCGCCCTCCCGTCGATGCGAGGGCGCACGCAGAGCGAAATGAGCCCCTCTTACCTACATCAGCAGGGCCGGGGCGTCAAGGACCCCCGGCCGCCGTCCGCCACCCGCGGACAAGGACCGGGTCAGGCGCCGGCCGGGTGGGAGACTACTGTCGGTGCTCCGGCACGGTCAATGCCCGCAGGAGGGGAGTCCTACTCGGCCTCGGCCGCGAGGGCCCGAAGCCGCGCGACTTCCCTGTCGTACAAGGGGGACTGGCATTCGGCGACGAGGTCCGCGAAGATCTCGACCTGTTCGCGGGCCTCGGCCGCGCGGCCCGCGGCCAGGAGAGTCTCCACGTGGAGGGGCCCGATCAGGAGTCGGCCGGACCGCGACTCCTTCCCCTCGCTGAGGGCGAGCACCTCCCCGACGAACTCCAGTGCTCGATCGTAATCTCCGCGCCGGAAGTGCACGTCGGCGGCGATTCGGCGGGCCTCGGACCGCATGAAGTAGAGGCCGAGCGCATCGGCCTCCTCGATGGCGGACGCGCTCGCGGCGAGCGCGTCCTCGTTCCGGCCCCGTTGAACGAGAAACCAGGGTCTCCGGCCGGTCAAAAGAGCGTGGAGCCGCTTCTCCCCGATCGCCTCCGAGAGCCGAATGGCTTCCTCCGTGGCCCGCTCCCCGCGATCGAGATCCCCGTGGCCGGCGGCGCACATGGACTCGACGAAGCAGGCCCAGCTCAATCGCTCCCGAGAGCGCATGCGCTCGGCGATCTCCCGTTCCTTGGCCGCGTGCTCGAGCCCCCTCTCCCACTCGCCGGTTCCGGTGCAGTTCTCTCCGAGGAACTCGTAGGCGATGGCCTGGGCCATCAGCGCGTCGTATTCCTCCCCGAACGCGAGGAGTTTTCGCGCCCAGCGGTTGGCATCCTCGTACCGGCCGAGATGCTGGTGCGCGCCGGAGAGGTAGGCGTAGACTTCCGTGAGCATGCTGTGGACGTCCGTGACGCCGGGCGCGGCGTCGACCTCCGGTTCGAGCAGCTCCGCGGCCCGCTCCAGCATGTCGATGGCCCGCCGATGTTGGCCGGCGAGGTGGTGGAACCGGGCCTCGATGGCCAGCGCCAAGGCCGTGTCCGCCGGATGGGTCTCGGCATCGAGAGTGGCGAGGGCCTCCCGGACGTAGTCGAGCCCGACGGGATCCCCGGTGGGCACGCAGGCACTCCCCGCTCGGCAGAGGAGCCGGGTCCTCGCTTCGGGGTGGTCGACCAGACCGAGTGCCCGCTCGTAGTGGGTGCGGGCGGCGATCATTTCCCCGCCGCCGAAGCAGGCGTCACCCATCGCCTCCTCCAACGCCGCCTGCTCTCCCCGGAGCTCCAGCGCCTCCGCGCACTCGACGGCACGGCCGTAGGCGTCGAGGGCCTCCGTGTAGGCGAACACGCGCTCGGCCTCCCGTGCCGCCTCCTTCGCGTAGCGCAATCCCTGCTCGTGGTCCCCCGCCTCGATGAAGTGATGGGCCAGGATCTCCACCGCCACGGCCTCCGACGCCTGCAGCCCTTCGGCCGCGCGCTTGTGCAGGCGCCGGCGCCGGATCGGATTGAGCTCCTCGTAGAGGACCTCCCGGATCTTGTCGTGAGTGAAGGCGAAGCGCTCATCGCGGTCCGCGGTGAGAAGCTGCGCGGCGACGGCCTCGTCGAGGACGTCGAGCAGGGCATCCTCGCCGGGACTCCCCGCGGTGAGCGACAGCTCGGCGAACTCGAAGTTCTTGCCGAGCACGGCCGCGGCGCGCAGGACTCCGTTGCACTCCTCGCTGACGCGGTCCAGACGGTTGCCGATGGCCGCCTTGACACTCTGAGGAATGACCAGGTCGGGGATCTCCCACCGCTCCCAGTGCCCCTGTTCCCGGTGGAAGGCGCCCTCCTCGATGAGGGCCTTCACCACCTCTTCCACGAAGAAGGGGTTCCCCTCCGTCTCGCGGTAGACGGCCGCCGCGAGCTCGGTCGAGATGCTCTCGCCGAGCAGGGCCGCCATCTGGGCCCGCGTCTCCTCCAACCCGAAGGGCCGGAGAACGAGGCGCGTCGTCAGCCGCTCCCGGTTCCACTCGACGAGGGCCTTGGAGAGGGGGTGCGCCCGATCGAGCTCGATCTCCCGGTACGAACTGACGAAGAGAACGGGCTCGTCGCGGAGACTGCGAACGAGGTGGCCGAGGAGCCAAAGTGTGCTGCTGTCGGCCCAGTGTAGGTCATCGATGTAGTAGATGAGTCCCCGTCCGGCGGCGAGGGCGCGGAGCACGCGGGCCATGGCGTCGAAGAAATAGAGCCGCTCCTCGTGAGGGGACAGCTTCGCGCGCCCGGGAAAGGGCCCGAGGCGCGCGGACAGCTCCGGCACGAGCTTGGCGATCTCCGGAGCCGTGTCGCCCAGTGCCTCGCGAAGGGCGGCGTCGTCCTCCCGCGTGCGGGTCCAATCGCGGAACGCCTCCACGAACGGTAGATAGGGAGTGGTCGCCTCGTACTCGTAGCACGCACCGGTCAGCATCACCGCCCCGTCGAGAGCGGCCTGGATGAGGATCTCACGGGCGAGTCGCGTCTTGCCCACCCCGGGATCCCCGCTGAGGAGAAGGAAGCAGCCCTGGCCGTCGAGCGCCCGGCGCCAGAGGCTTCGCGTCTGCCGGAACTCCTCCGCCCGCCCCACGAGCCGGCCGCGGGAGAGCGCGTCGAGGAGGGCAATCGTCCCTCCGGCCTCGGCGTCCGCACCCGCCGTCGGATCGGCCCGAGCCGTCATCAGCGCTCTCGCCGTCTCCGCGGCGCTCGCGTATCGGCGCCCCGGGTCTTTTTCGAGGAGGCGCAGGATCGTCGCCTCCAGCGCCGGAGAGATTTCCGCGCGCAGGATGCGAGGGGGGACGGGCGGTGCGTGAACGTGCTGAGAGATGATGGCCAGCGGGTTGTCTCCCATGAACGGCAGGCGGCCGGTGCACAGCTCATAGAGGAGCACGCCGAGGGCGTAGAGGTCCGCTCGTCCGTCGAGGGCCTGGCCGAGGGCCTGCTCGGGCGCCATGTAGGCGGCCGTGCCCACGATCGATCCGGCGGCCGTGATGCGGGCGTCGCGGGCCGGCGTGGCGAGGCCGAGGTCGGCGAGCTTGACGCTGCGCGAGTCATCCTCGACGGCAAACAGGACGTTCTCCGGCTTCAGGTCGCGATGCACGATGCCCGTCGCGTGCGCGTGCTCGAGCGCGTCGCAGATCTGGAGGGCGACGTTCACCGCCTCCTCGAGATCCCGCGGCGGCGATTCGCTCAATCGGGGTCCGTGCACGAGCTCCATGATGAAGAAGGGAAGCCCCTCGTCCTCGCCGACGTCGTATACGGTCACGATGTGGGGGTGGTTGAGCGCCGCGGCGGCCCGGGCCTCCCGTTGCAGGCGCAGGCGGGCGGAGTCGTCGGCGAACGCGGCCGACAGCACCTTGACCGCCACCTCTCGCTTCAGCTCGAGATCCGTGGCACGGTAGACGATGCCCATGCCGCCACGGCCGAGCTCGGCTTCGAGGCGGTAGCGGTTCCTCAGCACGGCGCCGGGAGACAGCACTCGGGCGGTAATCTCGCCGGAGCTCAGAGGGCGGGTCTCATTCACTTCGCCGGTCATCCGCACAAGATAGCACACCGTGCGGAAGGGGCCGCTCGACGGCACGGGGCGCCGGCGGGCCGGGTCGTGGGGGAGGGGAGTCGCAACGGCTCTTGACACCTGAGCTCCCGGCCTCCTATGAGAGGAGCTATGCGCGATCGTGAGCCGAAGCTGCGGGTGCTCTTTCTCTGCACCGGGAACTCCTGCCGAAGCCAGATGGCGGAGGGCTGGGCCCGGACCCTCAAGAGCGATGGAATCGAGCCCTCTTCCGCGGGGGTCGAGACCCACGGACTGAATCGTCGCGCCGTGAAGGTCATGGCGGAGGCCGGAGTGGACATCTCCGAGCAGCGCTCCAAGCACGTCGACGACCTCCGGCACGTGTGCTTCGACTACGTCGTGACCGTCTGTGACCGTGCCCGCGAGTCCTGCCCGGTCTTCCCGGGAGCAGCCCGGACGGTCCATCGGAGCTTCGATGACCCACCCCTCCTGGCCCGAGGGGCCTCCACCGAAGAGGAGGCTCTGGCCCCCTACCGCCGAGTTCGGGACGAGATCCGAGCGTTCGTCGAGACCCTCCCCTGCTCTCTTCGGGATGCGGAGACCTAGGCCATGGCGAGTGAAGCCCACGTCACGCGCCAGCCCCGAGGGCTCGGCTTCTTTGAGCGCTTTCTGACCGTCTGGGTCCTTCTCTGCATCGCGGGCGGAATCCTCCTGGGAAAGATCGCGCCGGAGATCGCCCGGACGCTCGACGGCATGGCGCTGACCGTCGACGGCGCACCGGTGGTGTCCCTTCCGATCGCGATCTGTCTCTTCTTCATGATGTACCCCATCATGGTGAAGATCGACTTCGCCGAGGTTCTTCGAGCGGGTCGGAGTATCCGGCCGGTGGGGCTCACCCTCTTCGTGAACTGGGGCGTCAAGCCGTTCACGATGTACGCCATCAGCCTCCTGTTTCTGGGCTTCTTCTTCCTGAGGTTCATCGGCCCGGAGGCGGTCGACCACGTCAAGATGCCGCTCGGACTCGACCTCCCGGTGGGAGCCGCCTACGGATCCGGAACGGTGGTCCTCCGTGACAGCATCAAGATGCTCGAGGTTCCGCTCTGGCGAAGCTACCTCGCCGGTTGCATCCTGCTCGGGATCGCCCCCTGCACCGCCATGGTCTTGGTCTGGGGCTACCTCGCCCGGGGGAACGACGGCCACACGCTGGTCATGGTCGCCATCAACTCGCTCACCATGCTCGTCCTCTACGGACCGCTGGGCGGGTTTCTCCTCGGAGTCGGCCGCCTCCCCGTTCCCTGGCAGGCGCTTCTGATGTCCATCTCGATCTACGTCGCCCTTCCACTCGTCGCGGGTTACCTGTCCCGCCGATGGATCGTCGCCGCCCGAGGAGAGACGTGGTTTCGGGAGAAGTTCCTCCATCTCCTCACGCCCGTGACCATCGGTGCGCTCCTCCTCACCTTGATCCTTCTCTTCTCCTTCAAGGGCGAGGTCATCCTCTCGAACCCGATGACCATCCTCTGGATCGCGGTGCCCCTCTTTCTCCAGACGGTGCTGATCTTCTCCCTCGCCTACGGACTCGCCCGATGGCTTCGTCTCTCGTACCGGGACGCCGCTCCGTCCGCCCTGATCGGCGCCTCGAACCATTTCGAGGTCGCGATCGCCACCGCCGTCATGCTCTTCGGGCTCTCATCCGGAGCGGCCCTCGCCACCGTGGTGGGCGTGCTCATCGAAGTGCCGGTGATGCTGATGCTCGTTCGCGTCTGCCTGCGAACGCGCCGGGGTTTCCCGGCGGCCCTGTCGTGTGCCGCGACTCTGGCGGTCGGATTCTCCGCGAGCGCATCCGCGGCCGACGCCGAACCCCCGGTCGAACCCGACATCCTCTGGCAGTTCGACACGGAGGGGTGAGTCTTCTCGACCCCCGCGGTCGCGGGAGACCTGCTTCTCATCGGATCCTGCAACAGCCGGATTCGAGCCCTGGACCGAGAGACCGGACACGTCGTCTGGGAGCGCACGACCACCGGCGACAGCCTTCCCGCGAGCTTCCACGGCGACCCCCTCGTCACGGGCGAGCTGTTTCTGATCGGAACCGATGGTCCGAACGAGGATGGCATCTATGCCTTCGAGTGGGCGTCGGGCGCCTTGCGCTGGACCGCGCCGGCACCGTCCCGACCCGTCGGGGCTCTCGGCGTCGCCACGGACATCCAGTTGTCGGAGGGGCGGGTGTACGCGACCACCCTTGCGGATGAGCTCCTGTGCATCCGCGTCGACGACGGGAGCCTGATCTGGAGCCGGCAGAGCGGCTATCAAGGGGAGCGGTGGACTCTCAACGGAACTCCCGCGATCGCGCACGGAGTCGTCTTCTTCGGTGGATTGGATGGCACCGCCTACGCCTGGAAGGCGGAGGACGGCGCGCCGCTGTGGAAGACCCCTCTGGGTGCGCCGATTCGCACCTCGGTATGCGCTCTCGAGAGCGGCATCGTGATGGGCACCGTGAACGGCCTCCTCCACCTGCTCGATGCGGAGGACGGCTCGGTCCGGAGTCAGCTGAACCTGGGCAAAGAGCCCTCGGCGGCGATCGTCGAGGTGGATGGCAGACTGCTCGTGGGCACCGACTGGATCTACCGAAGCTCGGAGCTCATGTGCGTGGACTCCTCCCTGTCCCACATTGCCTGGACGCTGAAGTCTCCGGAGGGTACCTCCTGGAGCACGCCTCGACCTTACGTCTACGGGGATCGGATCTTCCTCGGGAACAACCGGGGGGAGATTTTCGAGCACGGGATGGCGGATGGACGGCTCATGCGATCCACTCGGCTCGAGGGTGTCATTCGCGGCATTCGCCTCGCGGACGACGTGCTCTACGTGGGCAACCAGGACGGAATGGTCTCCGCGATCCGGCGCTGAGGCGGAGGCCGGGCCGATCGAAAGCCGACCGCGGCTCCTCACGTTTCTGGACGTTTCCAGCCCGGATACTGGGCCGGTCTCTGCGGCGGTAGCGGCAAAGCCGCGCCCGTCCTCTTCGTCGCGGGGGTTCCCCTCGAGGCGGGACGGTACCCCGTAGCAGGGCACTCTCTTGGGAAGCTGGCTCCCCGGGTAGGACTCGAACCTACAACCCTGCGGTTAACAGCCGCATGCTCTACCATTGAGCTACCGAGGAGCGAGGCGGTAGGGGCCCCTTCGAGGGGAGCCCTCTCGAACTTCGAATTCGAGCCGGAGTACGGTAGCCCAGCCCGGCCGCCGGGTCAAGGGAGTCGGAAGCCGCTCTCCTCCGACTTCGCCTCCTGCCCCGCCTGCAGGAGCTCGGCGAGAGCGGCCCGTAGTTCCGTGACCCGATAGGGCTTCTCCAGCACCATTTGAGCCCCGCGGCTGAGAGCGGAGGTCTTCTCCTCGTCGCTCGCGTAGCCGGTGGTGACCAACACGGGAAGGCCCGGCGCGAGACCCCTCAGCTCCTCGAGGACGGCGAGGCCGTCGACGCCCGGCATCCTCAGGTCGAGAATGACGAGCGAAAGGGTGTCGTACTCGGAGCGCAGGGTCCGCAGGGCCTCGATGCCGCTGGCGGCCAGGAGCACCTGGTGGCCGTCCTCCTCGATGATGAGGCGGATCATCTCGCGGAAGGCCGGCTCGTCGTCGACGACCAGAATCCGGGGACGGTCGGCCGGTTGGATGGACGCCGCGGCGGCGGGCAGCGCGATCTCGAAGGTCGTGCCGACCTCGGGCTGACTTCGAACGTCCACCGTGCCGCCGTGCCGCCGAACGATGGAGTAGACCATGGCGAGACCGAGTCCCGTTCCCTTCGCGTCCTCCTTCGTCGTGAAGAACGGCTCGAACACCCGCTCCGCCACGTCGGTCGCCATCCCCATCCCGGAGTCCTCCACGATGAGGCGGACACCCCCTCGCAGGTCGGACGAATCGGGCAGGCGGCTGAGCTCGGCCTCGGTGAGCGCCTTCGTCTGAATCGTGAGTCGACCCCCGTCCGGCATCGCGTCGCGCGCGTTGAGGCAGAGGTTGAGCACCATCTGCTGGAGCTCGACCGTGTCTCCGTTCACGGGCAGGATCCCCTCGCCCAGCCGGAGATTGACCTCGATCCGCTTGCCGACACTCGTCCGGATCAGGGAGCCGACCTCTTCGATCAGCGCATTGATGTCGAGACTAGCGACGCGCGACCGTCCTCCCCGAGCGAACTTCATCAGTTCCTGGGCGAGATGTTGGGCGCGTTTGGCGGTGGTCTCGATGTCGTCGAGGTCCCCGGTGATGTGGGGATCGTCCGGGAGTTTCACCCGGAGAACGCCGGCCTTCCCGAGAATCACCGACACGAAGTTCCCGAAGTCGTGGGCCAACCCGCTCGCGAAGTTCCCGATCGATTCCATCTTCTGGGCGCAGAGGAGCTGCCGCTCGACCCGGCTCTTCTCCGTGTGGGTCAGGAGCATGATCACATAGCCGGTGATGATTCCCCCCTCGCCGGTGAGCTTCTGCCCGCGCAGCTGCACGAGAGGAGTGGTCTCCGGCGTCCCCTTGAGGTGTACCTCCTGCGGGCCGGAGACGCCGCTCTCCAGAAGGTTGTCGAGAGCGGCTTGGATCGGCCGGGTCTGAAAGATGCCCAAGGAGCGGATGTCCAACCCGAGGACCTTCTCCGGAAGGATGTCCGGTCCGACCATCGCCTCCAGCTCGGCGTTGATCTCCGAGATCCGGAACTCCCGATCGACCAGGAGCATGGCCACCGGGATGTTGCGGAAGAGCTCTCGGGTCTCCCCGGGGTCGCCGGGCAGCCTCGCTCCGACGATGGCCTCGAGGCCCCCGGAGTCGTCCCGGACCGTGCGGAAGCGCACCGGAATCGGGTCCCCCCCCATCGAGAGCCGGCCGCTCCACTCCCCATCACGAGCCACGCTCCGCAGCGCCGCGATCACCTCCCGTCGGTCCCCGCCGAAGAGGTCACCGGCGTGGCGCCCGAGCCACTCGGGGCGCCGGTGGGGACCCTCCGGAAGCCACCCGGCGCCGATCTCGCGGATCCAGCCCCCCGGGTCGAGGACGAGCGTGGAGCCGCCCAGGACGGAGATGAGGCTGCGCGACCATCTCAGCCATCTCTCCGACGCGGCCGCGGTGCGCCGGTCGTTCACGATCATCAGGATCTCTTTGCCGCCCCGGTAGGGGAGAAGCCGCCCGCCCCCCGGAAGGAACTCCCCTTCGCCCGTGAGAAGAGTCGCCGCCCCCTCCCCGTCGCACCGAGAGGTCTCGTGCACACGCTGACCCAGGGTCTCGCGATCCTCCTCGGCGAGGCAGATCTTCGCCGGGTTCCCCCGGATCCGATCCTCGTGCCACCCGAGAAGCTGGCGCGCGCCGTCCGGCCACTCGAGCACGTTTCCCTCGGAATCGAGCCGGATCACGATGAGATCCGACTGTCCGTAGAGGGCCTTCAGCAGAGTTTCGTCGGGGGAGGACGAGAAATGTGACTTCGACGAGTTACGACGCAGCAAACCGACCGAGTCTCCGCGCACGGGTTCGCATCCACCGGGTCCGGACGGACGCCGAGGCACTCCTCCCTGTCATCGGCAGCGACGCCCCCAAGATGAACCGTCGGTGCGGGTTCGGCGGCCCGAAGTCGGTCGTGCAGGCGCACATCCGGGACCACCCCCGGTCCCGCGGCCCCCGGTCGGGCCTGCGCTGTTCCCCCGTCTTGACGCAAGGACGGAGAGCAATGCAGGCCAAACTCGGCAAAGAAAAAACCAAGAGGGCCCCGGGGTGTCCCCGGAGGCCCTCGCCACGTCCCGCTTCACGGCTCGGGACGGCGGGCGCGGTCGGATCACGCTCTCCGACGCGCCGCCCCGGCCCGCGCTATTTGACCTTCTTCTCGTCCTTCTTCCGGGCCTTCTTGTCGCCCTTCTTGCCTTTCTTCTTGTCCTTCTTTTCCTTCTCGGCGGCGGCCTTCTCCTCCGCCTCGTCCGGGAGGATCTCCAGGATCGACATCGGGGCGTTGTCCCCGCTGCGATACCCGGTCTTCAGGATCCTCGTATAGCCGCCCGGACGCTCCGAGAACCGTGGCCCGATCGAATCGAAGAGCTTCTGTAGAGTCTGCGGGTCCCGCACGACACGCGCCGCCTGACGGCGCGCGTGCAAGTCTCCCCGCTTGGCATACGTGATCATGCGCTCCGCGACCCGGCGAGCCTCCTTGGCCTTGGCCACGGTGGTCTCCACGCGCCCCTCCCGAAAGAGGGAGGTGACCATGTTTCGGAACATGGCCCGGCGGTGGGCCGCCGTTCGGCCGAGCTTGGGAACGGTTCTCCTGTGTCTCATCTCGGTCACTCCACGTGCGGCGTCGTCGGCGGCCGGCCCTCCAAGGGCGCCCCCGCGGGAAGCGGGCTTCGGTCTACGGGGTCGCCGCCGGCTCCTCGGCCAACTCGACTTCGGCCGCGCCGACCCACTTGCTGACGTCCATGCCGAACTGCAGGTTCATTCCCTGAAGGATCTCCTGGATCTCCTTCAGGGACTTGCGGCCGAAGTTCCGCTGCTTGAGCATTTCGGCCTCGGTCTTTTGGACGAGCTCCCCGATGGTCCGGATGTTCGCCGAGGTGAGGCAGTTGCTGGACCGAACGCTCAGCTCCAGCTCGTCGACGGAGCGTCCCAGCAGCTCCCGCATGCGCTCATACTCCTCGTCGTACTCCTCTTCCTCGACGATCTCCGGCTCCTCATCGAAGTTGATGAAGATCATCAGGTGATCCTTGAGGATCTTGGACGCGTGGGCCATCGCGTCGTCGGGTGCGATCGAACCGTCGGTCCAGATCTCCATGTTCAGCTTGTCGTAGTCGGTGCGCTGTCCGACGCGCGTCGCCTCGACGTCGTACCGGACCTTGGTCACCGGGCTGAAGACGGAATCGACCGTGATGGTGCCGATCGGCTGCTCGTCCATCTTGTGGGCCTCGGCCTGCACGTAGCCGCGCCCACACAGAACCCCGATCTCCATGGACAGCTTCGCTCCCTTGTTGACGGTCGCGATGTGCTGGTCCGGGTTCAGGAGCTCGAGGTCCGGCTCCAAAACGAAGTCGCCGGCGGTGACCTGCTTCTCCCCCTCCGCCTCGAGTCGGCCCTTTCGGATCTCCTCGCCGTCGTAGCGGAATCGCAGCTCCTTCAGGTTGAGGACGATCTCGGTCACGTCCTCGCGGACTCCGGAGACGGTCGAGAACTCGTGCTCGACACCCTCGATGCGGGTGAACACGACGGCCGAGCCCTGGAGGCTCGACAGAAGAACCCGCCGCAGCGAGTTGCCCAGCGTCGTCCCGTATCCCTTCTCGAGTGGCTGGACGGAGAGCTTTCCGTAAGTCTCGGTCAGGGTCGACTCGTCGAAGTCCACCCCCTTCGGCATGGTCAGAGGTCTCCACTTCATGGAGATTCTCCTTTCCGTGAATGTGAAGGACGGGGCTCTTCGACCCTCGACGCGGTCTTCTTCCCCATCCTCCGGACGCGCCCCTCTGGCGCGTCACCTGATCGCTGGACCTACTTCGAGTACAGCTCGACGATGAGCTGCTCGTTCAGGGGCACCGGAATGTCGGCCCGGGACGGGCTCGACAGGACCGACCCGTGCAGCTTCTCCTTGTCGACCGACAGCCAGCTCACGATGGACCCGGGGTCCCGCGCCTCGATGGCACCCTTGATCACGCCGAGGTCACGACTCTTCTCCCGAACCTCGATCTTGTCGTTCGGCTTGCACTGGTACGACGGGATCGTGACCGTTCGGCCGTTCACCGCGAAATGGCGATGTCGGACGAGCTGCCTCGCTTGCGACCGGGACGAGGCCATTCCCATGCGGTAGACGAGGTTGTCGAGTCGCAGCTCGAGAAGCCTCAGCATGTTCTCACCGGTCAGACCCTTCTGGCGGGTCGCCCGCTTGTAGTACCCTCGGAACTGCCGCTCCAGGATGCCGTACGTCCGCCGCGCCTTCTGCTTCTCGCGGAGCTGAAGCCCGTAGTCGGTCACCTTGCGGCGGAAGTTCTGACCGTGCACGCCGGGGGCGTAGTTGCGGCGCTCGATCGCGCACTTCAGAGTGAGGCAGCGATCTCCCTTGAGAAAGAGCTTCACGCCTTCCCGCCGGCACTGCTTGCACTTCGGATCGGTGTTTCTCGCCATCTCTCGGTTCCTCGACTAGTTTCGGCGCCGCTTCTTCGGACGACAGCCGTTGTGCGGAATGGGCGTCACGTCTCGGATGGCGGAGATATCCAGGCCCGCGATCGTGAGCGAGCGGATGGCGGCCTCTCGACCCGCTCCCGGCCCCCGCACCCGCACCTCGACCCGCTTCAGCCCGAGCTCCAGAGCCTCCTTCGCCGCCTTCTCCGCCGCGAGCTGGGCCGCGAACGGAGTGCTCTTCCGGGACCCCTTGAAGCCGACCTTGCCGGCGGAGGCCCAGGAGATCACCTCGCCCCGCGAATCGGTCAGGGTGATGATCGTGTTGTTGAAGGTGCTCTGAACGTGAGCGAAGCCGACCGCCTCGACCTTGCGGTCCTTCTTCTTGCGAGTCCGTTTGCCCTTCCGTTTCACCTCGGCCAAAACGTATCCCTCCTACTTCTTCTTGCGGACGCCGGAGCCCTTCTTGGGCCCCTTCCGCGTCCTCGCGTTGGTGGAGGTCCGCTGCCCCCGTACCGGCATTCCGCGGCGATGGCGGAGACCCCGGTAGCAGCCGATGTCCATCATGCGCTTGATGTTCATCGAGACCTCGCTTCGCAGCGATCCTTCCACCTTGTAGTTGTTCTCGATCTCCGCCCGGATCTTCACCGTGTCGGATTCGGGCAGATCCTTGGCGTGGATGGACGGGTCGACTCCGGTCTTCGTGAGGATCTTCCTCGAGCTCGTCCACCCGATCCCGTAGATATAGGTCAGCGCCACGTCCATCCGCTTGTTCGGCGGCAGATCGATTCCGGCAATGCGCGGCATCCCCTACTCCTTCTCTAGTGGCGCACGAGCTGGCGCTGCTTGTGCCGCGGGTTCGCCTTGCAGATCACCCGCACGACTCCGTGACGCTTCACGATCTTGCACTGATTGCAGATCTTCTTCACTGAGGTCCTCGACTTCATCGAACTCTCCATGTCCTTCGCCCCCGCGCGCGCTCGCGGCACCGCGGAGGCGGCGGTCTACTTGTAGCGATAGACGATCCGTCCCCGGGACAGGTCATAGGGCGAGAGCTCCACGGTCACCTTGTCTCCGGGGAGGATCTTGATGAAGTTCATCCTCATCTTCCCGGAGATGTGAGCGAGCACCCGGTGGCCGTTCTCGAGCTCCACGCGAAAGCTCGCGTTCGGTAGAGGCTCGACTACGGTCCCCTCGACCTGGATACCCTGTTCCTTCGCCATCGCGACGTCCGGCTCCTCTCCCGGCCTACCCGGGTTACCCGGGCTACGCTTCCCCGGCTACGCTGTCCCGGCTACGCTGCCGGGACGGCTCCCTCGGTGAGAATCACGGGACCGTCCTCGGTAACCGCGACGCTGTGCTCGAAATGGGCGGACGGCGACCGATCCCGGGTCACCACCGTCCACCCGTCGTCGAGCATCTCGATCTCGTGGGCTCCGGCATTCACCATGGGCTCGATGGCGAGCACCATGCCCGCTTTGAGCTCCGGACCCTCCCCCGGCATTCCGAAGTTCGGAACCCGGGGATCCTCGTGCATCGACCGGCCGATCCCGTGTCCCACGAGATCCCGCACCACCGAGAAGCCCGCATCCTCCACGTGAGTCTGGATCGCGTGGGAGATGTCCCCGACCCGGTTGCCGGCCCGCGCGCTCTCGATGCCGAGATAGAGGGCCTCCCGGGTGACCCGGAGCAGCCCCTCGGCCTCGGCCGAGGCCTTCCCCACGGGAAGGGTCTGGGCAGCATCCCCATAGAATCCCCCAGCCTTGACTCCGATGTCCACCCCTACGATCTCTCCGTCCCCGAGGACCCGACGCCCCGGGATCCCGTGGACCACCTCGAAGTCGACCGAGATGCACACCGCCGCAGGGAAGCCGCGATATCCCTTGAAGGCGGGTCGCCCGCCCTTCTCGCGGATGTACCGCTCCACCTCCCGGTCGATCTCTCCCGTCGTGATCCCCGGCCGGAGGATCTCCCGGACCCGGTGGTGCGCTCCGGCCACGATCTCGCCGGGGTGAAGCATCTGCTGCACCTCTCGGGGCGACTTCAGCAGGATCATGCCCTCTCCCGGCCGGGGGCCGCGCCCGCCCCCCCGGTCGCCTCCCGGATGCGGTCCTGGATCTCCTCGATGGTCCCCTCTCCGTCGATTCCGATGAGAAGCCCGCGCTTCCGATAGAAGTCGGTCAGCGGCGCGGTCTTGTCTCGGTAGACCTTCAGGCGATTGCGAACCGTCGCCTCCGTGTCGTCGGCCCGATTCTCGGCGGCCGCGCGTCCGGCGATCCGATCGGTCAGCACCTTTTCGGCCACCTGAAGCTCGACCACTCCCGAGATCTTCCACCCCGCCTCGTCGAGCACGCGCTCCAGAGCCTCGGCCTGGGTGGTGTTCCGCGGGTAGCCGTCGAGAATGCACCCCCGATCCGCCGAGCCCTCGAGCGCCTCCCGGACCATGTCCAGGATCAAGTCGTCGGGCACGAGATCTCCCGCCTGGACGAAGGCCTTCGCCTTCTTTCCCAGCTCGGTCCCCTCCTCCATCGCGGTCCGCAGGAGGTCGCCCGTCGAGATGTGGGCCAGATCCCGTTCCTTCGAGAGGAGTTCCGCTTGCGTCCCCTTCCCCCCTCCCGGGGGACCGAGGAAGACCCAGACGTCCATCCCCTCTACCTCCTTCCGCGCAATCGGCCCTTCTTGAGGAAGCCGTCGTAGTGGCGCATGAGCAGGTGCGACTCGATCTGCTGGAGAGTGTCCAGAGCGACTCCCACCACGATCAGGAGCCCGGTGCCCCCGAAGAAGAACGGAACCCGGAGCTCGTTGATCAGGACGAAGGGCAGAATGGCGATCGCCGCGAGGAACAGCGCCCCCGGCAGCGTGATGTGCGTCAGGATCCGATCGATGTACTCGGCGGTTCGCTTGCCGGGACGGATGCCCGGGACGAATCCCCCGTGCTTCTTCATGTTGTCCGCCAGATCGGTCGGGTTGAACATGATCGCCGTGTAGAAGTATGCGAAGAACACGATGATTCCGCCGTAGATGATCGAATGGAAGAACTCCCCGAACTGCAGGTTCGCGGCAATCGTCTGGATGAGCTCGTTGTTGGGCCAGTAGAGGGCGAGGGTGCTAGGGAACATGATGAATGATTGCGCGAAGATGATGGGAATGACGCCGGCCGTGTTGACCCGGAGGGGGATGTGGGTCTTCTGTCCCCCGTACACCTTTCGCCCCACGACGCGGCGCGCGTATTCGACCCGGATCCTCCTCTGCCCCTGCGTGATCAAGATTACGCCCATGGTAACCAAGACCATTCCGGCCACGACGAGGAGGAGGACGAGCACGTGCATGGCGCCGGTCTGCACGGAGCGGAACGTGTTGGCCGTGTCGGCGGGATACCGGGCCACGATCCCGATGAAGATGATGAGGGAGATCCCGTTGCCGATCCCTCGTTCCGTGATCTTCTCGCCCAGCCACATCACGAAGATCGTTCCCGCGATCAGGGTGACGACGGTGGTCACCAGGAAGCCGAAGCCGGGCTCGGGGATGACCGGGCGGCCCGAGGGGGAGGCCAGCCCCTCCAGGAACTTCGCGACACCGAGACCCTGGATGAAGGCCAGCAGTACCGTCCCGTAGCGCGTGTACTGCGTGATCTTCTTGCGGCCGGACTCGCCTTCCTTCTGCAGGCGCTCGAAGAACGGAACCACCGCCGTCAGCATCTGGAAGATGATCGACGCGCTGATGTAGGGCATGATGCCCAGCGCGAAGATCGTGGCCTGGGAGAGGTTCCCGCCCACGAACATGTCGTAGAGCCCGAGCAGGTTGTCGCCCTGCTCCGACGCCCTCGCGAAGTACTCGCCGAGGGCGCTCCCATCAACGCCCGGCGTCGGAACGTGCCCACCCAGCCGATAGACGCAGAGCATGCTCAGCGTGTAGAGCACGCGGCGCTTCAGCTCCGGGATCCTGAAGATCGCGAAGATCTTCTCGAGAATCATCGGTCGACCCCTGCCTCGGGACTCGGGCGCGAGGCCGGCTTGCCGTAGGGAACCAGCTCGACGGTCCCACCCTTCTCCTCGATCTTGCGCCGAGCGGAGGCGCTGACTCCGTGCACGCGGACCCGGAATGCGCCGCTCACCTCGCCATGACCGAGGATCTTGACCTTGGCGTCGGGTCCGGAGACCGCGCCGAGCTCCTTCAGATAGGCGACGTCGATCTCGCGGGAGGAGTCGAACCGTTCGAAATCGGCCAGATTCACGACCTCGTTCTCGACACGATTGCGAGGGCGGAACCCCCTCTTCGGGACCCGCCGGTAGAGCGGCATCTGTCCGCCCTCGAACCACTTCGCCACGCCCCCCCCGGAGCGGGATCCGGCCCCCTTCGTTCCGCGGGTGGCCGTCTTCCCTCGCCCCGAGCCGGGACCGCGTCCCACCCGCTTCCGATTCTTGCGGGCTCCCGATGCCGGCTTGAGGTTGTTCAGCTGAAACATCGATCGTCTCCTGCCCGACGTCCGGGCGGAATGGAACCTAGCTCTCCAATTCCTCGACGCGCACGAGATGCCGCACCGTGGCGATCATGCCGCGGATGGCCGGGGTGTCGTCCTGCTCCACGGTGTGGTTCAGCCGGCGAATACCGAGGGAGCGGATCGTCTCCTTCTGATTCCTCTTCCGGCTGATCGCGCTCCGGATCTGCGTGATTCTCAAACGCTTGCTCATGACTCGCTCTCGTCCTCGTCCCGTCCGATCAGATGCGCCACGCTCACGTTCCGGCGTTGCGCCACGTCGCGAAGCGTCTGGAGACCCTTCAGGCCCTGGACCGTGGCCTTGACGACGTTGTGAGGATTGTTCGTTCCGAGGCATTTCGTCAGAACGTCCTTGAACCCGGCCACCTCGAGAATCGGTCGAACCGGACCGCCCGCGATCACCCCCGTCCCGGGGCTCGCCGGCAGCAGCAGAACCCGGCCCGCCCCCGCCCGTCCCAGGATCTTGTGCGGGAGCGTGCCCCCGACCATCGCCACGGTGAACATGGCCTTCTTCGCGTTCTCCGTGCCCTTGCGCACCGCCTCGGAGACCTCGTTTGCCTTGCCGAGGCCCACCCCGACGCGTCCCTTCTCATCGCCCACGGCCACCAGCGCATTGAAGCTGAATCGGCGGCCGCCCTTCACGACCTTGGCGACGCGATTGATTTGGATGACCTTCTCGGCGAACTCCTTCTTCTCCTCGTGACGGTCCCGCGAGCGGGGTCCGCGTCCGCGACCGCGCCCGGGCCCTCGCCCGCCGCGCCCGCCGCGTCCGCCCCGGCCGCCGCGACCACCCGGACCGCCACCGCCGCGACCACCCGGACCGCCGGGGCCGCCCGGACCGCCCGAACCACCGGGGCCGCCCGAAGCGTCTCCCGGGTTGGGGCCGACGTTCGTGCTCGTGCTCACAGCTCCAGGCCTCCTTTCCGGGCCGCATCGGCGACCGCCTTCACTCGTCCGTGGTAAAGGCGCCCCCCCCGATCGAAGGAGACCCGCTGAATCCCCTTCTCGAGAGCCTGCCGGGCCACCTCGGTCCCGACGGCCGCGGATCGAGTCATTTTCTGCGAGTCCTCGCTCTCGACGGATCCGAGCGACTTCGACGTGCTGGACACCTGCACGAGGGTCGTCCCCGACAGATCGTCGACGATGACGGCTCGGACGTGCTTCAGGCTCCGGTGCACGGCGAGACGGGGTCGCTCCGGAGTGCCGTTGACCTTCTTGCGGACCCGGCGATGCCGTCGCTTCAGACCCGCTCGCTTGATCTTGTTCCTGTCCTTCATGTTCGAAGTCTCCTACCCGGCCGCCGTCTTTCCGGCCTTCCGGCGGACGACCTCTCCCTGATACCTGATCCCCTTGCCCTTGTACGGCTCGGGGGGACGACACCCGCGAATGTCCGCGGCCAGCTGCCCGACGACCTGCTTGTCGATTCCCTTCACCACCACGTGAGTCGCGTCCGGCGTCAGGAACTCGACGTTCGGCGGCGGATCCATCTGGATCGGATGGGAGTACCCGAGGTGCAGCACCAGACTCTTGCCCTTGATCTCCGCCCGGTATCCCACGCCGGTGATCTCGAGCGTCTTCGAAAACCCCTGCGAGACCCCGAGCACCGCGGAGTTCACGAGACTCCGCGTCAGACCGTGCAGCGACCGGTGCGGCTTGCTGTCGGACGGCCGACTCACCACGATCTCGGCATCACCGATGTCGAGCGTCATTCCCTCCGGAACGTCTACCTCGAGGTCTCCGAGCGGGCCCTTCGCGGCGAAGACCCCGTCGCTCAGGGACACGGTCACCCCGCTGGGAACGGGAACGGGCATCTTCCCGATTCGCGACATGGCTTCTCTCCCGTTCCTACCAGACGTTGCAGAGTACCTCTCCGCCGACGCCGACATTCCGGGCTTCACGACCCGTCATGATCCCGCGCGAGGTGGAGAGGATGGATACGCCCATACCCCCGAAGACCCGAGGGACGTTCTTCGATCCGCAGTACTTCCTCAGCCCCGGCTTCGAGACCCGCTCGAGTCCGTTGATGACCGGCTCCTCATCGGGCGTGTACTTGAGATACAGGCGGATCGAGCCCTGCGGACCTCCGTCGTCGATGAACGTGTAGCTCGCGATGAACTTCTCCTTCTGGAGAATCCGGGCGATCTCCAGCTTCATCTTGGATGCGGGGACGTCCACGCGCTTGTGGCGGGCCATCCCGCCGTTTCGAATCCGCGTCAGCATGTCCGCGATCGGATCGGACATCGACATCTCTTCAAACTCCTTCCGGCCGGCGGTCTCGCGTGAAGAGCGACTCGCCGACTCGTGACTCGACCGTTTGTCTGGGCGGGGCCGAAAGCCCCGCCGCCGCTCCCGCCCGCCGGGGCGGGATACCGGTCGTCTACCAGCTCGCCTTGACGATGCCGGGAATCTGCCCGAGCAGAGCCAATTCCCGGAAACAGATGCGACAGAGGCCGAAGTCGCGCATGTACGCCCGCGGACGCCCACAGCGCCGACAGCGGTTGTACTTGCGAACCTTGAACTTCGGCTTCCGCTTCGCCTTCTCGATCAGAGCCTTCTTCGCCAAAGATCCTTTCCTCGAGTCAGGATTTCCCTCCGGACCTAGTTCCTCCGGAAGGGGAACTTCAGAAGTCGGAGGAGCTCCATGCCCTCCTCGTCGGTGGCGGCCGTCGTGACCAGAGTGATGTTCATCCCCCGGATCTTCGCCACCTTGTCGATGTTGATCTCCGGAAACACGATCTGCTCCCGGATTCCCATCGTGTAGTTGCCGTGGCCGTCAAAGCCGTTCATGGACATTCCGCGGAAGTCGCGAACCTGCGGGATCGCGGTGTTGATCAGGCGATCGTAGAACTCCCACATCCGGGACTTCCTCAGCGTGCACATCGCGCCCACCGGCATGCCCTCGCGCAGCTTGAAGTTCGCGATCGACTTCTTGGCCCGCCGGATCGACGGCTGTTGCCCCGTGATCTGGCGCAAGGTCTTGACCGCGTCCTCCAAAAGGTTCGGACTCTGATTCGCCTCGCCCACGCCCACGTTGACCGAGATCTTCGCGATGCTCGGTACCATCATGACGTTGCGGTAACCGAAATTCTTGATCAGAGCCGGCACGACGTCCCGGCGGTACTCCTCGATGATTCTCGGGGTCATTCGCTAACCCTCGCTCTCGGGGATGGCCTCCCCGGACTTCCGCGAGACGCGCTGGCGTTTCCCGTCGGCCAGAACGTGGTGCCCGATCCGGGTCTGCTCCCCGGTTCCGGGATCGATCAGCATCACGTTCGAGACGTGGATCGGTGCTTCGCGTTCGATGATACCGGCCTGCTGGCCCGGCCGCGCCCGCGTGTGACGCTTGATGAAGTTCACGCCCTCGACGATAACCCGGCGGCTGCCCGGGAAAACCTTGAGGACCTTCCCCTTCTTGCCTTTGTCCTCGCCGGAGATCACCTTGACCTGATCGAATCGTCGAATCTTCATCGGGCTCTCCTAGACGACCTCCGGCGCGAGAGAGATGATCTTCATGAACCGCTTCTCCCGGAGCTCGCGCGCCACGGGCCCGAAGATACGGCTGCCCAGCGGCTCCTTCTGGTCGTTCACGATGACCGCCGCGTTCTCGTCGAACCGGATGTAGGATCCGTCCGCCCGCCGGATCTCCTTCCGGGTGCGGACAATGACCCCCTTGACGACGTCACCCTTCTTGACCTTGACGGCGCTGCCGGGGATCGCGCTCTTCACGGTCAGGACCACCATGTCTCCCACGCTGGCGTAGCGGCGTCGCGTGCCTCCCAGCACGCGGATGACCAGGCCGCTCTTGGCGCCGGAGTTGTCGGCGATCTCGACGATGCTCTCCTGCTGGACCATGACGACGCCTCCCGCTCCTAGCGGACCTTGCGGACGGTCTCGACGTAGCGCCATCGCTTCCGCTTGGAAACGGGCCTCGTCTCCATCACCCGCACGACGTCACCGACCGAGCACTCGTTCTTCGCGTCGTGCACCATGATCTTCGACGTTCGATTGATGATCTTCCCGTAGAGCGGATGTGTCACACGACGCCGGATCGCGACGACCACCGTCTTGTCGGCTCCCGTGCTGACAACCTCGCCGGTCCGGGTCTTGCGATGGCCTCTGGCCTCTTCCATCGTCGGTTCCTCCGTTCCGCGCTACGAGACGGAGGCGGCGGCCGCCGCCTCTTTCTCGCGGATCAGGGTCTTCACGCGAGCGATGTCCCGGCGCACGGTCCGAATCCGGAGCGGATCGTCGAGCGGCTGCGTCGTCAGCCGGAACTTCAGATTGAACTGCTCTTCCATCAGGTCATCGAGCTTGATCCGCAGCTCGTCGAGCGTCATCTGACGCATGTCGGCGATCTTCATGATCTCAGTGCTCCACGTGGCGATCACTCCGCTGGATGAAGCGGGTCTTGATCGGAAGCTTGTGGCGAGCGAGCTCCATGGCGCTTCGCGCGAGATCGGGAGCCACCCCCTCGAGTTCGAAGAGAACGCGCCCCGGCTTCACCACCGCCACCCAGTACTCGGGCGATCCCTTTCCTTTACCCATCCGCGTCTCCGCGGGCTTCTTCGTGACCGGCTTGTGGGGAAAGAGGCGAATCCAGATCTTTCCCCCTCGCTTGACCCGACGGGTGAGGGCCACCCGGGCCGCCTCGATCTGCCGACTCGTGATCCTTCCCGGCTCGAGAGCCTGCAACGCGAACTCTCCGAAGTCGATGGACGAGCCCCGGTAGGCGATCCCCCTCATGCGACCTTTCTGGGACTTGCGGTACTTGGACCGCTTCGGCATCAGCATGGCTAGCTCGCTCCTCCCCGACCGATGCTGGCGCCTCCCGCCATCGCGTGGTCCTTCTCGGTGCCGATCTTGGTGAAGATTTCACCCTTGAAGATCCACACCTTCACGCCGATCGTGCCGTACGTCGTCCGGCAGGTGACCTGCGAGTAGTCGATGTCCGCCCGGAGCGTGTGAAGCGGAACCCGCCCCTCACGATAGGACTCGCGTCGCGCCATCTCCGCACCGCCGAGCCGCCCGCTGCACTCCACCCGGATGCCGAGGGCGCCGCGGCGCATGGCCGACGAGAGCGCCTTCTTCATGGCCCGGCGGAAGCCGACCCGTTGCGCGAGCTGGCGCGAGATGTGCTCGGCCACGAGCCGCGCGTCGACCTCGGGCTTGTCGACCTCTTGGATCTCGATGTAGACGTCCCGTCCGGTGACCGTCTGCAGCTCGTCGCGAATCTGGTCGACCTGGGCCCCCTTGCGTCCGATTACGATGCCCGGGCGCGCGGTGTGAATCACGATCGTGACCTTCTTGGCCTTGCGCTCGATCACGACCTTCGAAATCCCCGCCGCCGACAGGCGCTTGTCGAGGTACCTCCGGATCATCAGGTCTTCCTCGAGAAGATCCGGATAGTCTCGTCCGGCGAACCACCGGGAGTCCCAAGTCTTCACGATCCCGAGACGGAGCCCGACCGGATGGGTCTTCTGTCCCACGAAATCCTCCTCGTGTCTCCGCTCAGGATACGCCCGAGCGCTCGATCTTCGGTCCGACCACGATGGTCAGATGGCAGCTTCGTTTGCGGATGCGGTTCGCTCGACCCATCGAGCGGGGCCGAAACCGCTTCATGATCGGGCCGCCGTCCACCCAGGCCCGCTTGACCTCCAGGTCATCCACGCTGTGCCGGGATCCGATTTCGTCTTCTTCGCCGGTGAAGAGCGCGTTGGCCACCGCGGATCGAAGGGTCTTCTCCACCATCGGAGAGGCCTTCTTTCTCGTGGCCTGGAGGATGACCAGCGCGTCCTCCACCGAACGGCCCCGGATGAGATCCACCACGAGGCGCATCTTGCGGGGGCTGATTCGCGTGTACCGGGCGCGGGCGCTCGATTCCATGGCTACCCCCGTTCCTACTTCTTGGCCCGGCCGGACTTGTCCGCGCGGCCGGCGTGACCGCGAAACGTCCGGGTCGGGGCGAATTCGCCGAGCTTGTGACCGACCATGTTCTCGGTCACGTAAATCGGAATGAACTTGTTCCCGTTGTGCACGGCCAGCGTGTGGCCGACGAACTCGGGGGTGATCGTGGAACGCCGGGCCCAGGTCTTTACCACGCGCTTGTCGCCCGAGCGGTTCATGGCCTCGATCTTCCGCATGAGGCTCTCGACGACGTAAGGCCCCTTCTTCAGAGATCGAGCCATCCTACTTCCTCCTCTTCACGATCATCTTGTTCGAGGACTTCTTCGCCTTCCGCGTCTTGTAGCCCTTGGTCGGCTTGCCCCAGGGTGTGCAGGGATGGCGTCCTCCGGAGGAGCGGCCCTCGCCGCCTCCCATCGGGTGGTCGATGGGATTCATCGCGACGCCCCGGACCCGCGGGCGGCGCCCGAGCCAGCGGGAACGACCGGCCTTGCCGAGAACGATGTTCTGAGCGTCCTCGTTCCCGACCTGCCCGATGGTCGCGTAGCAGGAGGCGAGGATCTTGCGCACTTCGCCCGAAGGCAGGCGCAGCAGGACCTCCTTGCCCTCCCGCGCCATCAACTGGGCGAACGTCCCCGCGCCGCGCGCGATCTTCGCTCCCTGTCCGGGACGCATCTCGATGGCGTGAACCACGGTACCGAGCTGAATCCGGGAGAGCGGCAGCGCGTTTCCGGTGCGGATCTCGGCGTCGGGACCCGCGACGACGGTGTCACCGACCTCGAGACCCAGCGGAGCGATGATGTAACGCTTCTCGCCGTCGGCGTAGACGAGCTTGGCGATCCGCGCGTTGCGGTTCGGGTCGTATTCGATCGTCGCCACGCGCGCCGGAATGCCGTGCTTGTCCCGTTTGAAATCGATTCGCCGCCACGCGCGCTTGTGGCCGCCGCCTCGGTGCCGTGCGGTCACGCGGCCGTGGTGATTCCTCCCCCCGGTCTTCTTGAGAGGCTCCAGCAGGGACTTCTCGGGCTTCGTCGACGTGATGTCGCTGAAGTCGGACGAAGTGTGGAAACGCCGCGTGGGCGTGTACGGCTTGTACTTCTTGAGCGCCATGTCATCCTTCCTCGTGTCCGCTCCTGTTCGCACGCGCCCATCGGCCAAATCGGAGGTTCACGGCTTGTCAGATGCCAAGCGAATCGGAACCGTTCCGGGTCACTCCCCCCGGGTCGGGGGTGATACCCTTCTTCGGCGCGGACACCGCCACGGGCGCGGCGAGCTCGTCCGGATCGTACGACCTACATCTGGTCGTACAGATCGATCGACTGTCCCTCCATCAGAGTCACCAGGGCCTTCTTCTCATCGGGGCGCTTCCCGCGATGCCGGCCCAGAGTCTTCATCTTTCCCCGCACGCTGATCGTGCGGACACTCTTCACCTTGACGTCGAAGCGGGCCTCCACCGCACTCTTGATCTGGATCTTGTTCGCGGCCGGATCCACCTCGAACGCGTACTCGTTGGCGGTCTCGCGGGCGATCGTCGCCTTTTCCGTGAGAAGGGGCCGGCGCAGCACCTTGCGGGCATCCATCAGGCGAAGACCTCCTCGAGGACCGAGAGCCCCTCTTTCGTGATCAGGACCCAGTCGGCGGCGACGACCGTGTAGGTGTTGACGTCCCGGGCGGGCATCGCGATCGCGTTCGGGATGTTCCGCGTGCTCAACGCGAGGTGGTCGTCGAGCTCCCGGGTCATGATCAAGACCTTTTCCTTGGACAATCCCAGCTTGTCCAGGAGTGTCTGGATCCGCTTCGTCTTGATCTCGGGCAGATCGATGGAGTCGATGACCTTGACCCGGCCGGCCGCGGCGCGATCGGACAGGACCGAACGGAGAGCGAGACGCCGGACCCGCTTCGGGATCCGGTAGCGGTGGTCGCGCGGCAGGGGACCGTGAGTGACGCCACCCCCGACCCACAGGGGGCTCCGCGCCGTTCCCGCCCGGGCACGCCCCGTGCCCTTCTGGCGCCAGGGCTTCGAGTTGGAACGATTCACCCGTCCCCGCGTCTTGACCTTGACCGTTCCCTGCCGCTGATTCGCCTGGAAGTTCACGACCGCCTCCCAGACGACGTGCGAATTCGGCTCGATCCCGAACAGGCGGTCCGGAAGCTCGACGGTTCCCGTCTGCTCACCGTCCGCACTGTAGGAAGTCGCTGTCGCCATCTCGATCTCTTCCTCGCCTCGCTCCGCCGTCAGTGGCCGGAAGGCCGGACGCGAACGCCTTTCTTCGTTTTGAGGACCACGAGCTCACCGTTCATCGGTCCCGGAACCGCGCCCCGGACCAGGAGGAAGCGGTTCTCCGCGTCGATGCGCACGAGCTCGAGGTTCCGGGCAGTCACCCGGCGGTTCCCCATGTGCCCGGCCATCCTCTTCCCCTTGAAGACACGGGCCGGATCGGCGCACTGCCCGATCGAGCCGGGACGGCGGCGCGCCATCCCGCCGTGGGTCATGTCCCCCCGGTGGAACTTGTGCCGCTTGATGGTGCCGGCGAAGCCCCGCCCCTTCGAGGTGCCCCGGACGTCGAGCCGGTCTCCCTCGGAGAAGATCTCCTCGACCTTCAACTCCTGCCCCGGCTCGAGCCCCTCGACGGTGTCGACCTTGAACTCCATGAGACGCCGCATCGGGTCCAAGCCCGCCTTTTTCAGGTGTCCGGTCCGCGGCTTTCCGATCCGCTTCTCCGTCGTCGCCTCGGACCCCACCTGCACGGCGACGTAGCCGTCGGTCTCCTCCGTCTTCAGCTGGACGACCCGACACGGAGGCGTCTCGATCACGGTCACGGGCACGACCCTTCCGTCCTCCCGGAAGACCTGGGTCATGCCTCTCTTCCGACCGAGGATCCCGTTCACCTTGCCCATCTTACTCCTCGAGGTCCCTCTCCCGGGCGCGGTCGCGGCCGTGGCCGGGGCGTCTCCCGTTCGATCCGAAGCGGGTCTTCCGCTCTCAGACCTTGATCTCGATGTCGACGCCGGCCGGAAGGTCGAGGCGCTGGAGTGCGTCCACCGTCTGGGGCGTCGAGTTGTGTATGTCGATCAGGCGCTTGTGAATCCGCCGCTCGAACTGCTCGCGCGACTTCTTGTCGATGTGCGGGGAGCGATTCACGGTGTAGATCGTCTTCTTGGTCGGCAGCGGCACCGGCCCACTGATCCTCGCGCCGGTCCTCTCGGCCGTCCGGACGATCTCGGCGGCGGACCGGTCCAAGACGACGTGATCGTAAGCCTTCAACCGGATCCTTATCTTCTGGGTCATCGGCGCCATTCTCGACCTGCCTACTCCACGATGTCGGTGACGACACCGGCTCCGACGGTGCGGCCGCCCTCCCGAATCGCGAACCGGAGCTCCTTCTCCATCGCGATCGGCTGGACCAGGCTCACCTCCATCG